>CAYRZK010000012.1:0-10596 GCA_964428785.1 uncultured Oscillospiraceae bacterium
ATATTATTGTCGCATTTGTCGGCGGCTGGGCGCTTATACTGTTTGCCAAGAAGATACTTGCACCGCTTATTCAGCGTGATGAGGATTATTATGATAAAAAGGACGGAGGTGACGAGGAATGATGAATTATATACCGCTCTTTGTCCATCCGGGGCTTATATTGATAATAACGGGAGTGATTGCGGCGCTTGTGCCTAAAAAGGTTTCTGGCATTGTCATGACGGCAGGGCCTGCGGCAGCACTCGTGCTTATGCTTATGCTGCGTACAGGCGATGTGTGCAGGATACCTTTTATAAACGGTATGGAGCTTTCGGTAATCATGGTGGACGGGCTGAGCTTTGTTTTCGGCATGATTTTTGCGATAACGGCGCTTACAGGCAGTATTTATGCGCTTCACAATAAGAGCAGGCTTGAAGCGGCGGCTTCGATGACATATGCGGGAGGTGCGCTCGGCGTAACGCTTGCAGGCGATTTTATGACGCTGATTTTCTTCTGGGAGCTTATGGCGGCGGCTTCGCTGTTCCTTATCTGGGCTAATAAAACAGAAGCGTCGATCAAGGCGGGCTTCAGATATTTGCTTGTGCATATGCTCGGCGGTAATTTGCTGCTCCTTGGAGTAATTCTCAAGGTAAGCGGCGGAGATATTCTCGTAAGTAATATTTCCGATGTTCATGATGCGGCGTTTTGGCTTATACTGATAGGTGTTTCCATAAATGCTGCGATACCGCCTGTGCACGGCTGGCTAGTCGATGCATATCCGGAGGGAACAATAACAGGAACGGTGTTCCTTTCGTCGTTCACAACAAAGGTAGCTGTGTATTGCCTTATAAGGATATTCGGAGGAACGGAATTCCTTGTATGGGTAGGTGTTGTAATGGCGCTTTACGGTGCGGTGTTCGCACTTATCGAAAACGATATGCGCAGGCTGCTTTCGTATCATATGGTCAGCCAGATAGGATTTATGGTTGCTGGAGTAGGCATCGGTACGGCGCTTGCGCTTGACGGAGCGGCTGCACATGCTTTCTGCAATATATTGTATAAAGGACTTTTGTTTATGTGCACCGGTGCGATTATACATGCAACGGGCATCAGAAAAATCAATCAGCTTGGCGGTATGGCAAAGAAGCTTCCTGTAGTGGCGATATGTTTCTTTATAGCAGCCTTTTCCATAGCCGGAGTACCGCTTTTTAACGGATTTATAAGTAAGTCATTGATTATCACAGCAGCATGTGAAGCAAGCTGTCCTATAGCGGAGCTTATGCTTTCTGTGGCAAGCATCGGTACATTCCTCTCTATTGTAATGAAGATGGGATACTTTATCTTCTTTGGAGAAGAGGCTGATGTTAAGGTTAATCCTATACCGAATAATATGTATGTTGCTATGATTGCTGTGTCAACATTGTGCGTGATTTACGGAGTATTCCCGACAGCACTTTACGAATTCCTGCCATATGAATTTGAATATCATCCGTATACGCTTGACCATATCGTGCAGTATATTCAACTGCTCGGAGTAGCGATCGTACCGTTCGTGATGTATCTTGATCATATGAAGCCGCATACGGCGCTTTCGCTGGATACGGATTGGCTTTACAGGGTACCGTTTGCGAAGCTTATAAGAGTAATTTCATCGCTTTGCGTGTCTGTACAGCTCGGATTTGGTGAATTCTTCAAGAACATTTACAATGACACACGCAAGAGCATGAGAAGTCCGTTCGGCACGGGAGCTTACAATCCGGATCAGGTGAGAGAGCCTGCCGGAAATACTATGGTCACTATTCTTATTACACTTATAGGTGCGATAATATTTATCGTTCTTCTGCCTGGGCAGATGATATAAGAGGCGTGTTTGTTGCCCTCGTAAGAAGCGCAGCGGCGTAAATTCAAAACTTTTGAAAACTACTATATTGAGATTGTTACAAGTAGGTGCGCAAGGGCTCGAACATTTTCGGAACGATGGTAAATATGATAGAGAAAGAAACATGGATCGAGTATTGCAGTCGGGTTTAATATTAACCTAAATGAAATTTAAGAAAGCTATAATATATTGTTGTAAATAGCTGGTCGTTTGAATGCGGCCAGTTTTTTATTTCGAAACAAAAGAGAGAATATTAAATACGAACGGCGGAGGTTCATCCAAAAATTTTAATGCTTTTCATTGAATGCTTAAACAGTCCGATGGTTAACGAAAATATATGATGTACAATTATCAGAGAGTTTGATGCAGGACATCCGGAAGATTGATAATTTCAATATTCCGGGTGTTTTTTGTATACTGCATGTCATATTGTACAGAAGCGACTGCATATAGTATATGAATAAAAGTATATATGTAAGCAGGATGGAGGAGCGACCATGAAATATGATGAGGGCAGGCGGGAACAAACACCGTATGATAAGATACTTGAGGGAATACATATGCCTGCACGCAGCACGGAAGAAATATACCGTGAAGCTGCCGTGCCGAGCGAAGCACCGGAAGCAGAGGTTTCAAGCATAAGTGAAGAAAACAATGCTGAAGGCTTATTGGCGATAGACGATGCAAAGAGCGACAGCGGGATTGCTGAAGCACCGGGTTATGTTGAAAAGAATGACGAAATCGGAGAACCACAGTCAGAGCTTAAAGAAGTCGCTGCGAACGAAGTGAAAGAAGCAGTGGACATTAATGAAGTCGATGAAGAGGATAAAGCGGAAAATGTGAGTCAAGTGAATGAAGCGGCTGAAAAAGATGCGAATTATTATTCGGCAGACAGGAGCGTTGCTGAGGAGGAAGCGGAAGAGTACAGCCAAGAGACGAGTGGATATGAAGAGGCAGACTTGACGGAGGTGCTCAAAGACAAGAAAACATATGAAGCATGTATATCGCCGATAAACGATAATGCGCAAAGCGCTAAGCAGGAAAGCATAGCAAATAAGTTTCAAGGTATAAGCAAGCAGGAGCATGCGGATGAAAATATCTATTCCGAAAAGTCGGAGCTTATCGGAGAAAAAGCTGTCTTGAAGACAATAGATTTTACCGAGATATATAATGAAAAGCCTGTCAGAATTTATCTTGAAGAGGACATACTTGTGCCGGATATTAAGCCGGATCTTGCGTCAATATTATCCATGAGCGGTGTTATCAGTACAGGTGAGCGTGAAATTAAAACGGGGATGAACAGCGAACATGCTGTGAGCGTCAGCGGTGATATCGACCTTAAAACCATATATATGCCGGAGAAAAAATGCGATGAGCCTGTAATATCGGTGCAGTCACGCATACCGTTTCGGGCTGAAAAATCGGTGGAAATACCTGCGTTCACAAGGCTCAGCGTTATGCCTGTCATTGAAAAAATAGAGTATTCGGTAATCAATGAAAGAAAATTCAGAGCAAAGATTACAGTCCTTCTTTCTATGCGTGAATACATAAAAAAGAGTCTTGATATATTTGAGGGCATCAGCGGAGAGGAGATACAGCTTCTAAAGGAAAAAATGACTGTAACGGATGTAGCTGCACACAAGAACGATACAATGGAAATAAGCGAGAGTATTGTGCTTAAGGAAGCCTTGCCTGAGCCACTTCAAATCCTGAGATACGATATCAGAGCTGTTGAGAACAATAAGCAGATTACAGCGGAGCGTGCCGTTATCGGAGGCTCGATATATTACAGTATCCTTTATCTTGCTGAGCGTGAGGACGGAGACGGTATGGCTCCGTTTATGTGCCAAGGTCGCACAGACTTTACACAGTTTATATCATTAAACGGAGCAGGTGATTGCTCCGGCAGCAGAGTGCGCTTTGACGATTCCGATATAACAGTAAAAATCAGCAGCGGCACATATGAAAACTCATTGCTCGATGAGGATTATGAAAAAGCGTATATGGATTCTGATTTTAAAGCAGAGCAGGGTAGACATGCGTTCGTTCTTGAGGGAAATCTGAGCACGACAGTCGATGTATATCGCAACCTTGAAAATGAGATTGCAGCCGATGTGTATCATAATGAAAAGGAGCTTGTATTCGAGAATGATGAATTTACATGCGGTGCGCTGGAGGGCAGCAGTGCGGCAGAAATGTCAATTCGTGAAATTGTAAATGCTCCTGCGGAATATGGGGATATAGACAGAATAATATTTGTATCGGGCAAGCTCACCGATATGGAGGCTTCTGCCGAATATGGTAAACAGACGGTATCGGGAAACCTCGAAGCTGAGGTGCTGCTGCTCTCGACGGACGAAAATATTAAACCGTTTAAAATGCAGCAGACCATCCCGTTCCGAACTGCTATGGATATTGCCGGTGCCAAGCCGGGTATGACAGCAGAGTGTGATATGCATATAAGAGAACTGCGCTGTGATAAAATCGGCAGTCGCCAGATAGAAATTACGGCAGGTATATTTGCAAGCGGTATGGTTTACAGCAGAGAAACAAAGGCGCTTATTAAAAATCCGGCGTTTCTTGCCAAGGAAGAGAGCAGCGAGCGAAAGCCGCAAATAGTAATCTATATTACAAAACGGGATGACAGCTTGTGGTCAATAGCCAAAAGCTTTCGCACCACAACGGAAAAATTGGAGAAAATCAATTCTCTCGGCGAAGGCAGTAAAATTAAAGAAGGCATGAGACTGCTTGTTATCGTGTGAAATGAATGGCTTGCCTCATCGCATGAAGGTATAAAAATTCGATAAATATGTATATAACCCCCTATTTATGGAGAAAATTACATTAAGTCTCTGAAGAGGGGGTTTTTATATGGATTTTGACAGAAGAAAAAAGATAATAGTTGTGATAGTGATGATGGCGGTAATGTCTGCCGTAGTACAGTCATATGCGGCGACAGGCGGTGAAATGGTGCGCTTCAGACTGTTTGAAAAGGTGTTTTACAGCATTAAAAGCATGTTTGCTGAGGAAAATTATGAGGGGATAATAAGGTTTCATGTCAAGGCGAACAGCAACAGTGAAGAGGATCAGGCACTTAAGCTGCTCGTGCGAGATGCCGTGCTTGATGAAATAAATGCGATTTTGGAGGATGAAACCGTAAAAAGATATGATGCGGGCAAAGCGGAAAAGCACAGGAAAACGCTCGACAGCGGAGGCACCGACAGTATCAAGCTCACGCTTTCGGAGACTCGTGAGATCATCCTTGACAGCATTGACGATATAGAAGCTGCCGCCTCAAGTATTATAATTGCAAAAGGCTATGACTATGATGTGTCGGCGGAGCTGGGCACGACCTTTATTCCACAAAAAACATACGGCGATGTAACTTTCCCGGCAGGGAATTATGAAGCGCTTACGGTAACAATCGGAGAGGGTAAAGGTGATAATTGGTGGTGCGTATTGTTTCCGCCGCTTTGTATTATCGATCCGAGCGGCAGCTCACTTGCCGGAGCGGAGTTTGAAGAGCTTGAAAAGGATGCGGCTTTTGGAAACGAGACAAAGGGAGTGGTATTAAAATTTAAAACGCTTGAAATGCTGGAAAAAAGCGCAAAGCATGGTAACAGTGCGAAGAATTAGATTTTGCACAAGCAGTAAAGGGTTTAAAGCTAAGTTTAAAAAATTAACATATTATCGACACAGATTCGCCATATTTATGTTGTATATTGCATCTTGAAGAGGTGAAAAATATGGATTATCAAAATAATGAACAAAATGGTTATCAGGGGGAGAATATGTTTAATGCACCGAACAAGAGCGGGCAGAATGAAAAAGGAACTTCAAGCGGTGAGATATATTGCGGCAGTGGGTACAGTGGTAAGAAGCGGTATTCACTGACAAAAAGAGGTGTTGCGATTGCGGCAGTGCTGTGTATGGTATTATCCGGAGTGTGCGGATTTGGCGGAGCGGCAGCTGCCAATGCATTGACAGCAAAGCATTACAGCGTGCAGAGTGAAAAAAGCAGCATAAATCTTGCAATTGGCACAGGCGATGACGGAGAAAACAGGATAGCAACGGCAATGAATCTTGCCGAAGCTACCGGCTCAAATCTGACGATTGCCGAAATCGTAGCGCTTAACGAAAATGCAGTAGTGGAAATTCGCACGGAGATGATATCGACCGACAGCTGGATGATGCAGTATGTAACAGAGGGCGCAGGCTCCGGAGTCATTATTTCAAAGGATGGCTATATTGCAACGAACAATCATGTGATAGAGGGCGCAAGCAAAATAGGTGTACGGCTTAAAGATGGGACAGAATACGAAGCGACACTAGTCGGGCGAGACAGCGAAACCGACATTGCAGTGCTTAAAATAGATGCCAAAGGCTTGACGAGTGTAGTATTCGGAGACAGCGACAATCTCGTTGTCGGAGAGCTTGCGGTGGCGATAGGCAACCCTCTCGGTAAGCTCGGAGGTACGGCAACGGCAGGGATAATCAGTGCACTTGACCGTCAAATTACGATAGACGGTAAGGACATGACACTGCTTCAAACCGACGCTTCGATAAATCCGGGGAACTCCGGAGGTGGGCTTTTTGATCAGAACGGAAAGCTGATAGGCATCGTTGTTGCAAAGTCAATCGGCTCAAATGTGGAGGGACTGGGTTTTGCTATTCCTATCAATACAGCCAAAACGGTAATCAGCGAAATTCTCGAACACGGATATGTAAAGGGGCGCCCTGATGTGGGGATGTCGTTCAGTGATTTTACTTCGGTGACCGACGCTTTCTTCTACGGCATCAGAAACCTTGGAATTTATGTAAATGAGGTTTACGGTGATGAAGCGATCGCAGCGGGCTTCTGCAAGGGCGATATGATATGCTTTGTAAATGATATGGAAATAAATTCTGCATCAGATTTGAAAGATGCCTTTAAGGGTTGCGAAGCAGGGGATAAGGCAGAGGTCGTAATCATGCGTAACAATCGCCAGATGACACTTACACTTGTAATCGGCGAAAAAACGAATTAGATAAAGCTCAAATGAAAATGCGATTTGGTATTATCAAATCGCATTTGTTTAAAATCGGACGAGCCGTAACAGCCTGCGCTCAGCGGCTTTATGACTCGTTGACAAGCTTTCCGGATATATGCTCCGGTGTGAGTATGAGGAGCAGTGTTTCCGCACCCTGTGCTTCAATATCGCCGATAATATATTCATCATCGTTTGTAAATTTATGGCTTAATTTTACCATAATATCACGGATAAGCTCGATGTCCCTTGAAATTTCCATTCTGCCGAATACGATAACGCTCTTAACATTCCATGCCCAGTCGCCGTCTTCCTGATATCCTTTATCCATCGTGCAGAAGCATACCTTGTCGTGGTTTTGCAGTGCATTAAGTCTGTGTCCGTTCCATGGACCCATATGAAAATAAATTTTGCCGTCAGCTTCGTTGTAGAAGTGGTTGATAGGTGTGCTGTAAGGATAATCATTATCGCCGATTACCGACAATATTCCCCGTGTTTCTTCAGTTAGAACTTTAATGCATTCTTCGTTTGAAAGCTTTTTGTCCTGCCTTCTCATTTCTCTGAACATTTTATACCTCCTCGAAACAGAGCTCTTCGAGAACCCGTCGTTTACAATATTTGCGTACTTTTCTATGCAGTTCTGTATTTTAAAATCTTAAAATCAAATTTTGTGAATTATCTTATATAAACCGGAAATAAATGTGAAGCATCCCAGCAAAGCGACAGTGAGCCTCCATGCCAAGCCGTGTACATTCGATGTTATCAATGCAAATAAGATAATCAATATTCCTATGATTATCAGTGCAATGTTAGACCTTTTCATTATTATATGCTCCTTTGCAATTTGGATTTAACGAGGTCATGATATCACACTGGGAAACGGCTTGCAATATATCAATATAATCAAACAGAAAAATTGCTGGACACTGCAAGATTGACATTTGCAGACACTGCAAGGTAAAGGTCTGTGCGTTGCAAAAAATAAGCGCATATGCTATAATATTACGAATCTTGAAGGCAATATGCCAAGCAACCTTTAATTTAATATTTTGCGGAGATAGCAGCGTTGAAATATGAAATTTGGGAAGAAAAATTAGATAGATGGCTTCAAGCGCTGGAAAATGGCAAGCTTGACGCAAGTCTGACGGACGAGCTTAAAACGCTTATAGCGAGAAGCGATGACAGAGCAAGGTATGAGCTTGAAGAACGCTTTTATAAAGAGTTAGAATTCGGCACAAGCGGGCTTAGAGGGCTTATCGGAGCAGGCACTAATCGAATCAATGTGCATACGGTGCGCAAAATCATGCAGGGAATATGCGACTATATTAACAGCGAAGCTCATGAAGCAACGGCATTGTCAGTGGCGTTGGCATATGACAGCCGTAATTGCTCAAGGGTATTTGCGGAAGCGGCAGCGGGCGTTCTTGCGGCGAACGGAATTAAAGCATATATGTACGATGACATTGTTCCGGTGGCGGCATTGTCGTTTGCGGTAAGAAGCTTTGGATGCATGGCGGGAGTCATGATGACGGCGAGCCATAATCCGGCAGATTACAACGGCATTAAGGTATATAATGCAGAGGGATGCCAGGTGATGCCCGATGAGCAGAAAAAAATATATGCGTGCATAGAGTCGATTGATATCTTTGATGATGTGAACTATATCGACTTTGAAACAGCAAAAATAACAGAGTATTTCGAGCTCATTGATGACAGCATAATCGAAGAATATATAGATTGTATAATGGCAGAAAAAGTATGCCTGTTCTGCGGCAGAACGGCGGACGGAGACTGCGGATGGCTGCATGATGAGGCGGATATGCTGTGCGAAGCGGAACGAGAAGCTTTCGCAGGGCTGAGCGTGCTTTATACACCACTGAATGGAGGCGGACTGCGAGGTGTGTGTGAGATCACGAAGCGGCTCGGAATAGGTACATTTGAGATTGTAAAATCACAGAAGAAGCCCGATGGCAATTTCCCGACATGCAGATATCCGAATCCGGAAACAGATGATGCATATGATGAAGCACTTAAAATAGCAGCGGATATGCAGCCCGATATTGTAATCGCAACCGACCCAGACTGCGACAGGCTCGGAGTGCTGACAAGGCTCAGCAGCGGCATGTATCGCAAGCTTTCGGGAAACGAAGCCGGTATAATTATCTTGGAGCATATAATCAATGCGAATAAAGCGAAGCGGAGCAGCACGAATGTGGTCGAGAACCAAGCGCATTGCGGAGATTGCGGTACGCTGCATAAAAAGCAGGTTGCGGTGCGCTCGCTTACAGCATCGGCGCTTGCGGATGTTATTGCTCATGAAAATAATATAGAGATAAAGGTTATTCCTAACGGCTCAAATTATATCGGTAAAGCGATAAATGAGCTTGCTTACAGCGGGCGTGCAGAAGATTTTATCTTTGCATTTGAGGATACGAATCAGTGCATTTCGGGAACATATACAAGAGATGAGGACGGTGTGCTCGGCACACTCCACATACTATCGGCTGCGGCATTTGCGAAGTCCGAAGGGAAAAATCTTGCGGATGTTCTCGATGACATATATAAGAAGTACGGCTATTTTGAAAGCGACAGTGTAAGCATTGCATTCAGCGGAATAGACGGATTAAAAAGGCGAAGCATAATTATGGAAGAATTACGCAGCGAGCTCCGCAAAATGCCGAAAAGCCTTGACAGCCTTAGCGGTGTCGATTATCGTGTCGCAGGAATGAAAATCGAAGAGGCTACGGATTATATGGAGCAAAACAGCACTTTTCCACCGCTTGATGCTATAGAAGTGAAGCTTGAAGCCGATGCGGGAATAATTATAAGACCGTCGGGAACAGAGCCAAAACTCAAGCTTTATATGCATGCCAAGGGAACTTCGGCGGAGGAAGCAAAGCAGAAATGCGGAGATATCGAAAAGTCAATGCTTGAGCTTTTAAACATATGAAAATATATCACAATTAAGCAAATATAAACAAAGGAGGGCTAACATATGAGCAACAATGCGCTTATAGCAATGGATAAAAGCGGTTCATACCGTGTATATCTTGCGATTACAACAGATATGGCAGAGGAAGCAAGGAAAATTCATAATACAACACCGCTTGCAACGGCTGGTCTCGGAAGAGTGCTTACCGGAGCAGGCTTGATGGGACTTCTTTTAAAAGGGCAGAGAGATAGGCTTACGGTGCAGTTTAAGGGAGACGGTCCGGCAAAGCAGATACTTGCGACCGCCAATGCGTACGGAACGGTAAAGGGCTATATCGCCAATCCTGATGTGGACTTGCCATTAAAGGAAAACGGCAAGCTTGATGTAGGCGGCTCGCTTGGAATAGGGGAGCTTACCGTTATAAAGGATCTTGGGCTTAAAGAGCCGTATGTTGGAAGCATAGCACTTGTGACTGGTGAAATAGCAGACGATCTTACGGCATATTATTATATTTCGGAGCAGCAAAATTCCGCATTTGCACTCGGCGTAAAGGTGGATGTGGATTATACAGTTGCTGCCGCAGGCGGCATGGTCATTCAGATGCTTCCGAATTTCGACGATGCGGCAGTGGATGCACTTGAAAAAATGCTCGGAGATATGAAGCCGTTAACGACACTTATTACTGAGGTGACAGAAGAAAATCCGGGGGCAGACGAACAAACTCTCACAGTCAAGCTCCTTGAAAAAATATTCGCACCGCTTCCAAGCGAGTATCAGGT
>CAYRZK010000013.1:0-10576 GCA_964428785.1 uncultured Oscillospiraceae bacterium
GAGCATGCGGATGCACTTTACGGAGTGACGATGCCGGAACAGGGAATATCCAAGCTTATTTCACTTCGTCTCGGTGACGAATTTGAATTATAGTCATAGTTTCAATTAAAGAACGAAAAAAACGAAAGGAACATTCTATGCTTTTTGAAAAGAAAAAATCATTTTTCGGGAGAATGTCGGAGAAGCTCGGCGATGCGATATTTGCAAGAGCTGTAGTGGATGAAGAGCTTCTTGATGAGCTTGAAGAAATATTGATAACATCGGATATCGGTATGGAGACAACGATGAATATCGTTGAAAATCTCAGAAAAGCTATTAAAAAGGACAATCTGACAACACCTGAAAGCGTAAGAGACGGGCTGAAGAAAATAATGGCTGAGATCGTGAACAAGGGTGAAAGGCATGTGCTGGAAGAAAAAAGACCTCTTGTTATCACGATGATAGGCGTAAACGGTGGCGGCAAGACGACTACGATAGGCAAGCTTGCAAATAAGCTGCTGTCCGAGGGAAATACAGTACTTCTGGCGGCAGCAGACACTTTTAGAGCAGCGGCAGCACAGCAGCTTGAAATTTGGGGCGAGCGTGCCTGCGTAGATGTTGTGAAGCATGGCGAGGGCGCTGATCCGTCTGCCGTAATATTTGATGCATGCCAAAGAGCCAAGGAAAATAATATTGATGTTCTTATCTGTGATACTGCGGGAAGACTTCAAAATAAGAAAAATCTTATGGCAGAGCTTGAAAAAATGAATAAGGTTATTGACAGAGAATATCCGGATGCCGCAAGAGAGACGCTTCTTGTACTCGATGCAACTACCGGGAAAAACGCTGTATCACAGGCTAAAGAATTCGGCACAGTTGCCGATATTACAGGTATAGTAATTACGAAGCTTGACGGAACAGCCAAGGGCGGTATTGCAATTACAATAGCGGATGAATTCGATATGGCGATAAAGTATGTCGGTGTCGGAGAGGGCATTGACGACCTGAGAGAATTTGTTCCGGAAGAATTTATTGGAGGTATATTCGATGAGTAAGCCGATTGTCGCAATTGTCGGCAGGCCAAATGTAGGCAAATCAACATTTTTTAATAAGGTAGTAGGCAGAAGAGTGTCGATAGTGGAAGACACTCCCGGCGTTACGAGAGACAGGATTTATGCGGAAGCAGAGTGGCGCAACAGGCATTTTGCGCTTATTGATACGGGAGGTATCGAGCCTGACAGCAATGATATAATACTTTCACAGATGCGAGAGCAGGCACAGATTGCAATGGACACAGCAAATGTTATTATTTTCATGGTGGACGGCAAAGATGGGCTGACATCTGCCGACCATGAAGTAGCAGCTATGCTTATGCGCACGGGGAAAAAGGTAATACTTACGGTCAACAAGATGGATTCGCCGAAGATGCGTGATGACCTGTATGACTTTTATGAGCTTGGACTCGGAGAGCCTATTCCGATTTCTGCTGCAAATATGCTTAATTTCGGAGATGTTCTTGATGAGGTGGTAGAGGCATTTCCGCATAATGATGGTGATGACGATGAGGATATTACAAGGATTGCGGTTATCGGAAAACCGAATGTGGGAAAATCGTCGCTTATAAACGAGCTTCTCGGTGAAAACAGAGTGATAGTATCACCGATAGCCGGAACTACAAGAGACTCGATAGATACACCTTTCACATTTGATGATAAGGAATATATTTTGATAGACACTGCCGGTATCAGAAGAAAAAGCAAGGTAAATGAAGATATTGAGAGATATAGTGTAATCAGAGCTATTGCAGCCATTGAAAGGTGTGATGTGGCGCTTCTTATGATAGATGCGGCAGAGGGCATCACCGAGCAGGACAAAAAGATTGCAGGAGTGGCGCACGAGGCAGGCAAGGGCATAATCGTAGTCGTGAATAAGTGGGATCTGATAGAGAAATCAACAAATACGATGAACGAATATCGCAAAATAATCGAAAAAGAGCTTACATTTATGTCATATGCGCCGAGTGTATTTATTTCCGTAAAGGAGCATCAGCGTGTGAAGAGGGTGATCGAGCTTGCAGACTATGTTGCCGAAAAGAGAGCACTCAGAGTACCTACAGGACAGCTCAACGCACTCATTTCCGATGCGACCATGATGAAGCAGCCGCCGTCGGACAAGGGCAAGAGACTTAAAATTTACTATGTAACGCAGGTAGGCGTAAAACCGCCGCTTTTCTCATTCCAGATAAACAAGAGAGACCTCATGCATTTCTCATATGCAAGATATCTCGAAAACAAGATAAGAGAAGGCTTTGGCTTTGAGGGAACATCGCTTAAATTTGTGTTCAGAGAGAAAGGTGAAAAGGCTGAATAGCCGAGGTTTAAGCGTATGTATGCAGTAGTAATTTCAGGGATCAGCGGCACAGCGCTTGCACTGCTTGCGGTATGTGCGGCAGTGTCGTATCTTATAGGAAATATATCGCCGGCAATCTTAATAGGAAGAGCATATGGTATTGATATAAAAAAAGAGGGCAGCGGTAATGCAGGCACAACAAATGTGCTTCGTGTACTCGGTAAAAAAGCAGCGGCAATGACGCTTGTTATCGATATAGGCAAGGGTGTGCTTGCGGTTTTAATCGGCAGATGTGCATGTGCAGTGGTAAATAGTGTAAGTCTGCGGCTTGAATTTGCCATTGTCTGTGCAATTGCAGTATTCTGCGGACATATTTGGCCTGTATTTTTCAGATTTAAGGGCGGCAAAGGTGTGGCAACGGCTTTCGGGGCACTTGCAACCGTATCGCCTGCGCTTGGATTTTCACTTCTCGGTATTGTGCTTGTCATCGTAGTTATTACGAAGCGTGTTTCGGCAGGCTCTGTCTGCGGAGCATTGTCAGCACCGTTTCTGGCATATGTATTCGTGCCGGATATAGTCGGCGGAGTGACGGTGATGGCGCTTATAGTACTGTTTAAACACAGACAAAATATCAAAAGGCTTATAAAAGGCGAAGAGCCTAAGCTTAGTTTTAAGAAATAGACCGGAGGTTTTGGATTATGGTTAATAAGATCGGTGTAATCGGAGCAGGCAGCTGGGGAACGGCATTGGCACAGACGCTTGCCGGCAAAGGATATGATGTTCACATTTATGATGTTAATAAGGAGCATCTTGATGAAATGAATGAAAACCGTGAAAATGTAAGATATTTACCGGGAGTGCATTTCAGCGATAATCTGCATATCGCATATTCGGCAGAGGAAGCTCTCAGCGGAGCGAAGCTCGCACTTTTCTCGGCACCTGCACAGTTTTTCAGAAGTGCGGCTGAGAATGCGGTGAAATATCTTACAAGCGATATGCTTATCGTTAATGTAGCCAAGGGTATCGAACAGAAATCGCTCAAAAGAATGTCCGAAATAGCGGCAGAGGTATTCACACCGGTACTCGGTACATATAAGTATGTGGTGCTTTCGGGTCCATCACATGCGGAGGAGGTGGGACGAGCTATGCCTACTACAGTATCGGTAGCATCGGAGGATATGGAAGCGGCACTCGCCGTTCAGGATATCTTCATGACAAATCGTTTCAGAATATATACAAGTAATGATGTTATAGGGCTTGAGCTCGGCGGAGCACTCAAAAATATTATCGCACTTGGAGCAGGAATATCCGATGGAATGGGCTTCGGCGATAATGCCAAGGCTGCGCTTATGACGAGAGGCATTGCGGAAATCACAAGGCTCGGAGTGAAGCTCGGAGCTGATGTACGCACCTTTAACGGACTTGCAGGTATCGGAGATCTTATCGTAACATGCACATCAATGCATTCGAGAAACAGAAGATGCGGTATTATGATAGGAGAGGGCATGGAGCCGTCAAAGGCAGTAAAGGAAGTAGGCATGGTGGTAGAGGGCATGTATACAACAGAGGCTGCATATGAGCTTGCCAAAAGAGCCGGTGTGGAAATGCCGATTACAGAAGCAATATATGATGTTATAAACGGCAGGATCGATGCTCGTGATGCACTTGAAATGCTTATGGGACGAGAAAAACGCCATGAGGTGGAAGAACACTAAACTTGGGAGATATTTATATGGAAAAAAGTTATCATATTACAACATTCGGATGTCAGATGAATGAGCATGATTCGGAGGTAATCGCCGGTATGCTCGGAGATCTTGGCTTTGTCGAAAGCAAGGAAAGAAAAAATGCCGGCATTGTGATTATAAATACATGCAGCGTGCGTGAGAATGCGGACAAAAGGTTTTTCGGCACTCTCGGACAGCTTAAACGCCGTAAGGAAAACGGAGAGGATTTTCTTATGTGCGTATGCGGATGCATGATGCAGCAGCAGCATGTTATAGATACGATTAAGAAAAAGTATCCGTGGGTGGACATTATCTTCGGAACGAATAATCTGCATGAATTTCCGAAGCTGGTGGAGAATGCCATGACACAGAAGAAAAAGCAGACTGAAATCTGGCAGGATGCAGGTGAAATCGTGGAGGGGCTTCCGTCCAAGAGACTTTTCAAGCACAAGGCTTATGTAAATATAATGTATGGCTGCAATAATTTCTGTACATATTGCATAGTACCTTATACAAGAGGCAGAGAAAGAAGCAGGAAGCCTGAGGATGTTGTTTCCGAAATAAAGGCACTCGTTGCTGACGGAGTAGCAGAAGTAATGCTTCTTGGTCAGAATGTTAATTCATACAAGGGTATAGACGAAGCCGGAAATCATGTGGCTTTTCCGGAGCTGCTCAGAATGGTAAACGAAATCGACGGGCTTGAAAGAATACGCTTCATGACATCGCATCCTAAGGACCTTTCGGATGATTTAATCAGCGCAATCGCAGAGTGTGATAAGGTGTGCAAATTCTTCCATCTGCCTGTACAGGCAGGCTCAAGCGATGTGCTTAAGCGCATGAACAGAAGATATACAAAGGAGCAGTATCTTGAGCTTGTAAGGAAGCTCAGAGCTGCTGTACCTGATATAGCACTTACAACAGATATTATTGTAGGATTTCCGGGAGAGACGGAGGAGGACTTTGAAGATACCATCGACCTTTGCAGGCAGGTAGAATATGATTCGGCATTCACATTTATCTATTCTGTAAGAAAGGGAACACCTGCCGAGAAATTTGAAGATCATATTCCGAGCGAGGTACAGCATGAACGCTTTAACAGACTTGTAGATGTGGTAAATGAAGCATCGGCGAAGAAAAATGCGGCTTATGTCGGAAGAGTAGAGAGAATACTTGTCGAGGGTACGAGCAAACGAGAAAAGGGTATCGGGCTTGAAAAGCCTGAGCCGGGCAAGGCTATGCTTTCGGGCAGGACAGATACCTTTAAGCTTGTAAATTTCATAGGAACAAAGGACATGATAGGCGGCTTTGTCGATGTAAAGATAACAGCCTCGAACACATTCAGCCTTGTGGGTGAGCTGGTGTAAGCATATAATAAAATAAAGTAACAATAGAGGAATAAAGGCACAGATGACGGACGGAAATCCGCCGGCTGTGCCTTTTGGCTTATCATATGTTGGAGTTATCTGCTTTGCTGCCCGGAGCATCCTTGTCAATGATAGCAGCTTTACCGGCGGTAGCACCCCTTCACTGTAGCATCCTTGGCGGAGGTAGCCTTGCCGGAAGCATCCTTGTCAGCGGAAGGAACCTTAGTAGAAGTACCTTTACCGGAGACATCTTTGCCGGGAACGGAAGCATCCTTGTCAGCGGTAGCATCCCTACCTGCCGCAGCATCAGCATCAACATCGTCATCGGCAGCTTCGTTTGTCATAACGGCAGCATACCGAAGCAGCTGCTTCAAAGAGTGAACACCGAGCTTTGAATATATATTCTTATTGTGAAAGCGCACTGTAGATTCTTGAAGCTGCAGCATAGCTACGATTTCTTTTACGGTATAGCCGTGTATATACAGATTGAAAAGCTCCTTTTCCTTAGGTGTAAGCGTATTCACACCTTTCTTAAAATGAGCATAATCGTAAGGGTCTATTTCATCCTTTCTCGAATATGCGAGACGCTCCACCTGCTTACTTATCTCATCATATTTTTCCTGCATCTCTTCAATAGCAGTGAGAGCAGCTGCCTTTGCCTGCTCTGCCTCTGCAAGTGCTGCTTCGTTCAGCCGATCCTGCTGTGCCAGATAATCAAAAAGATCGTCGATTTCCGGAATATTCGTATCGCAGTCAACGAGCTGATTTGCTTTTATTTGTTCTATAGACTGCAATATCGGCCGGGTATAGCGATTGCTTAAAAGGACGCTTGCAATTACGGAAAGTATGGTAACTGCCGCAAAAATCGCAATAAGCTTTATACGACTGCTTAAAATCTGCTGATTATACAGCTGCATGGGCATCATAACAGCGACAGTATGAGCTGATGAGCCGACATGTATATCCTGCGATATACCGATTAAGTCTGTATTGTCATCAGAAAACACAGAATAATCGCCGCTCCTCTTGACGGTGATTTCACCTTTTAAGGTCGGTGAGTAGCCTGAACGATTGGGTGCAATCTGCCCAGTATATGCACCGTCATCCTCATCGAGCAATGCGCATACAACAAACCTTTCATTGACATCGGAGGCAGGATAAGCGGCATCAAAGAACGGGTCGCTTATCTCAAAGCCGCATACACCTATAATATTGCCATCGCTGTCCGATATCGGAGCAGCGAGCAATCTGACATGCTCCCAAGCATCGGGAAGCTTGTATGTCGGAGTCAGAACATATCCGAGCGCAGGGTCTGCTTCGAGCTGCTTCATAACAGCCTCCATTACCGGAAAAGTGCCTGCCTTAGTTTCACATTCCCATGTACTGAACAAATTTATATTATTCTGTCTCGCAACATCAGAAGCTCCACGAAACATACATACAGAGTTATGAAACATAATATCGGAGCCTATATTTGCATATTTAAGATAGATACCGCTGTAATAATCAGCATCGAGCCTGTCGTTGACAGTAGTATTGAGCAGATAAAAAGCTCCGCTGCAATCAGCCAGCTTCATGCTGCCCAGCACAGTGTCGTAGGTATCGCTTTGCAGAGCCGAAAGTGCATCTACATTGTTGCGAAGCTCAGAAAACGGCACATAAAAGCTTTCGATATCATCGCTCAGCGCCTCCGAGAATTCTACTGCATGTGCGGCAAGCGAATCCATATCATGCTCAATATTTTTGGCTGAATAATCGAGCTGCTGAGTAAATACCTGCTCAAGCTCGGAGGCTGTTGGATTGATGATACCGAGCAAGTTGAAAATCAGAAACAAGGCTGCAATAACAGAAAAAAGTGCTGATATAATGCATAGTGCAAATCTTTTACGGATTGAATAGCCCTGCTTCTGAATATCAGAAAAAATTTCTTTTAAGGAATAAGCTTTTATCACGATATGAACCTCAATTACTAATTACTAATTTATTATTTCAAAGCTTCACGAACCTTGGCAAGTGAAGAAGCTGTAAGCTCATCCATAACAGCGCTGTTATCTTCGCCGCTCTGTATACGAGCTGCATATTCGCTGTGTGCATCCGAAAGCACCTGCTTTATCAGCTTTTCAAAATCCTTCTGTGTATCGGAGGCTCCGTCAAAGAGAGGTAAGCTGCAAAAAGCATAGCCATCGTCATACTGTGCGCTTACAGCCTCGTAAAGCATACGATATTTATCGTTTTCTACAGAATCAATATCGGAGAAAAGAGTCTCGAAAGCATCGTCGGTTACAGGAAGATATCCCGCCTTTGTAACAAAATCGAGATTGTGACTGCTTTCGGCAATCCACTTAGCGAAAACAGCAGCGGCCTCGTTTTTACGCTCATCATCGCTCTTTACGGCAAAAAGTCCGCCGCCACGCTGTACGACAGTAGGCGTACTTCCGTCAAGACAGCAATAAGGGAGTACGAGCGTTTCGATATCCTCCGTAGAGTTATCCTCATATGTCACATGGTCACGCAGGTAGAGAATACCGGCTGTTGACCCGGCATTTCCGATTACCTCGCCCGTTTTCCAACGGTCGGATGCATATCCGTCACCTACGCAGAGTCCGCCATAGATGCCTGCATGAGCTATCGGTGTGAAAGCAGCTTCAAAGGCAGCCGAATCAGCATTTATCTTACCGCCCTCTACAAAAGCATCTCCGAGCGCAGTCATATTCGCAAGGAAATAATGATAAAAATCATTAATCTGGAACATAGCTTTGCCGCCTGACCAGTCATAGTAGGCATTGCATGCGTCGGCAAGGCTTTCTACATTATTAAAGCAGTCGATAGTAATGCCCGCAGCGTTTGAAAAACGGTCAAATATTGTCTTGTTGACAAAAATAAGCTCACTTGACTTGGCGATAGGAAGCATAAGAAGCTTTCTGTCAAAGTATCCCTCCGACAGGAAATCTTCACGGTATGCTGCAAGCTCGCTCTTACTGAAATACTTGGCGAAATCAAGAAGCATACCGTCATCGAAGGCTTCCGCAATGCGTGGATATGCCACGAACATATCCGGAAGCTCGTGTGCGCCCGGCTCGCCTGTCAGCGATGCGGAGAGAGAGTCGTCGATCTTGCTCGAATCTGTTACCATTTCTACCTTGATAATCACACCGGTATCTTTGCCGGCAGTGCTGTTGAATTCGTCGATAACATCGTTGAGCGGTGATGAAGTCTGGCTGCCGTATACATGCCACATAGTCAAGGTGACCGGCTCGCTCGGATCAAGCTTGGATTTACTTGAGCATCCCGTAAACGATGTTAACAGTAACATTGTAGCAAGAAGTAAAGTGATTAGTTTTTTCATGAAGTACCTCCTTGGTGATGTTGCATCGAACTTTTCATTGGATTTCTGTATTCTCCTAAAAACTCCCCCCCAAAAAAAAATACGTCGGATTTTAAAAAATCAAAATTTTCACACCCACATACTATCAATTTCGGAAAATTGGGGGGGGGACATTTAATAAAAAGTTTGGTACAACTTAATTGCAAGAGCCACAAAGGAGAGTATAGAAGCTTGCCGATTGTCAAAGGTCGATGGGGCACTCTCTTTCTGAAGAGCATGTGCTCGCACAGAAAGTACTTTGTTAACTGCCGATTAAACAAAGTCCGCCCCGAATATCCGTAAAAGTCATAATTAAGATAATGATACCACAAAAGACAGAAGTTTGGGTACAGCTTTGTGAAAAAGTTTCGATAAAATGAAAAATTTTAGGATTTGAGGAGGTATGTAATATGAGGGGAAATCGTGCGAAAAAATGGAGAAGCTTGTTTTTGAGCTTTGCCATGATTTTTGCAATGGTGCTGATAATGGGAGCTGAGCCTGTATCGGCGGCAAGTAGTACAAGCGAGTTTGCAAAGCAGATATATATTGGTGAGGATCTTACCGGTGAAAATACAATAATTGTTAAAGACGGCGGCAGCTATACGCCGGAAGGAGCGGATAAGCCTACGCTGACATATAAGGATGGTATTGTTACATTAGATAATTATAACGGTGGTACGATTAACGGAAATGGCAGCTTTACTGTAAGTCTGATAGGTACGAATACTATAACATTAGATACGGAACATTCATATATCCAGAGTGGGATTTTCGCAACCAAAGAGTTGTATATAGTAGGAACCGGTACTGTAAATATAAATGTAGAGAACAACGATGAGAATAGTGGTACTTATACGATTTACGGTATCAGGACACATAGAAAAATGGTCGTGAAGGCTGATATAAATATTAAGACTAAGCATAGAAAGAATTGTGATGTCTATGGCTTGTACACCGATAAAGGCATTGAGATAAACGGAGCTGATATTACTGTTACCGACAGCAGTACTTGGGCAGGAAGTGTCGATGGAGTATATGCAGGGGATCAAAATTCCTATATCAAAAATACGAATTTTACATTTAAGTCGAGCAACAGGAATGCAATAGGCATAGATAATGGCGGCGCAGAAAATGCCATGCTCTATATCGAAAACAGCAGCATCACATATGAAAATTCAAATGAAAATATAAACGACTGCTATGGCATTAAAAGCGGCATAGGGGTTGAAATTAAGAATTCTACAGTAGATATAACAAACGCTTATACAGGGATTGCGGACATATTTAGCAATCTCGATGGTTCAAATGTGGGTCTAGCCATTGAAAAGAGCAAGATAAAGATAGATGATGTCAGATATGGCATAGGCTCACTGCACCGCGGTGTAAAAATTGAAGATTCTGAGGTGACGATATCTGCAACGCAACAAGGCATTACAGATGGATTTAGGGCGCAAAATTATAATCACAGCACTTACGGCATTAAAATATTAGGAAGCTCGGTGGTGCAGATGGATGGTAGTGCTCATGTAATCGACATGAAACAGGCACCTTTAAGTATTGCGCTTGCAAAAGGCGGAAGCTTGACAGTCAACGCCGCCGATAATGAATTTATGTCGGATTGCAAAGAATACGATATAGATCTTCATACACAAATTATAAAGGGAGACTTTTATAAACATATCGAAGGAAGTCAGAATCCGGATGGCTCATACACAGCGGAGCTTGTATATGGAGAGCCGATTACGGTCACTTGGGATTATGATACAAATGAGGTGACATGGCAAGCCTCAGCC
>CAYRZK010000014.1:0-10121 GCA_964428785.1 uncultured Oscillospiraceae bacterium
CTACTGTACCGCAAATGATTTGACACAGGAATTTTACCTTTGCCGGCATATTTTTAAGGTCGTCAACAATGCCGACAATATAAATCAAAATTCCTCCGAGAATTACACCTGTCATTTTTTCAACCGGCTGCGGTATAAGCTCCGCATCAGGATATTTGCCATAAAAGGCATCACAATACATAGGAAATATAATATAAGTCGTAAGCACTATGCTTGCCATAGCCCCTATAAAAATCGCCATTCCGCCAAACCTCGGCATCGCCTTGGTATGCATACGCCTGTTATCCTTAGGTATATCAATCGCACCGATCTTGGGCGCAATTCTGATTGCCAGCGGTGTACATGCGAATGCCAATATAAATGCTGTCAAAAAAGTAATACAAAAGTACATTTATTTATCCCCCAACATCTCTATATTAAGTCCCGCTTCCGTAAGAATATCCACTGCAAGCTTGTCCGGATATCCCTCTTTGACAACAATCCTGCTGATACCTGCATTGATAATCATTTTGGCACATATCACACACGGCTGATGTGTCACATAAATAGTAGCGCCTTCGATGCTCTGCCCCGATGTTGCCGCCTGTATTATGGCATTCTGCTCCGCATGAAGCGCCATGCACAGCTCATGTCGTTCACCCGACGGTATTCCAAGCTTCTGCCTGAGGCATCCGCCTCTTTCCTCGCAATGAGCTATGCCCTTGGGCGCACCGTTATACCCTGTAGCCACAATCCGTCTATCATTAACAATTACCGCACCCACCTTACGTCTCAAGCATGTCGAACGAGTCGATGCAAGTATTGCTGCTTCCATAAAATATTCATCCCAGCTTGGTCTCTTGTCCATAAAATCAATTGTATGCTGCATTTGCAAAATGCACTATACGCTCCTCCTTATAAGTTGTACGATTATACCGAAAGCATATTCAAGCATGGCTCAAGCAGTCTCATTCTCATATGCTTCGTTTTATGAATACCTGTTTCAGTATATCACAGAATACAGGATTTTAATAAAAAATTATATAAGTTTGCTTGACAAATCAATAATATATTTCTGCAAGATAAAGTCCCTGAGGCGGTGCGGTATGTCCTGCATTTCGACGGTCTCCGCTTTCGATGATGGCTGCGACATCATCCGGCTTCTTTTTTCCAAGCCCTGCCTCCACAAGCGTCCCTGTAATAATTCTCACCATATTATAGAGAAAACCATCTCCGCTTATGCGTATTTCTATATCCTGCACCAGTCTTCTCCTCTTATCGGTTATGCCGATTTTACAGCTTCTATCCTCCTTATTAAGCTCATATAAGTCTCTGCTTCCGTCTGCACCGTCATACTCGCAATGCTTCAAAATAGGCATAATATTTTCGTTGATATCGAGCCTGTATACCGTCCTTACCGTCGTTTCCTTTTCTTCACCGCCCGATGCCTGAAAACACTTAAAATCATGCGTTCCTACGATGTACTGCGCCGCTTCTCGCATAGCTCGCACATCAAGATGTTCATTCATCTGATAGCGATAATTCTTCAAAAAAACATCCGGTTCATCGGCGCATCTTATCCTATATATATACTGCTTGCCTTTCGCATCGAAGCGTGCATGAAAATCGTCGTTCGCCGTCTCTGCCGACAAAATTCGCACATCACCGCACCCTGCAAGCTTACCTCCTGCGAGCAGGTTGTTTGCTGCCAGCGGAATCCTTTCCACCGGAATACCGAACTCCGCTTCAAAGCTTGCGCATTGGCATAAGGCATGTACACCGGCATCCGTCCTGCTTGTCCCATTGATTTTTATGTCCGTGCCGCATACCACAGACAGCACCCTTTCAAGCTCGCCCTGTACGGTGCGCACATTCGGCTGTCTTTGCCAGCCGAAAAACCTTGTGCCGTCATATTCTATTTTTAAAAAAACATTTTTCCTTTTCATGGTTATAGTATGCCACCTCGAGCATAATTTCGCAAGACACCTGCACACAAAAAAGAACAGCACCGACTCGACTTTAACATCAAATCGGTGCTATCTTTCTTGATTAAACACTTCTGGCGGACTCACCTCTTTCTCTATTAAGATTTTCTTACCGTCTACTATAAAAATATATGGTAATGAGCTTTGCCGAAATCTTTCTGGCTTGCTTCTTGGTTTTATTATAACAGCTCAGTCGTAAATGTCAAGAATTTTCTGAATTTTCTTTTTATTTTTTAAGTTTCCCTATTTTTATAAAAAACATTGATTACAATATTTTCCCTCCGGCAGCAAGAATTCCTATCGTTCTTTTATTTTCTTATCATTCAGCCACCGAAGAAATCGTTAAGGTACATCGTCGTTTATCACATCAATATGCTATATTGCAAGCCATGTCGCCGTTGCAAGCAAATATATCGCCATTGCCGCCGATATAAATGGCCCCAAAGGTCTTGTTTCCTTAAGCTTTACCGTCCTGCGCATAAGCCCAATAGCAAAATATGCGGTTGACAGCACCGATGTAAGCACGAGTACAAATGCCGTTCCCAAGAAACCGGCATTCAGCCCGACAGCAGCCATAAGCTTCACATCGCCGAATCCGAGTGCATCCTGCCCGGCAGCTGCTTTTCCTATAATCGCTACAAGCAGCATACTTCCAAAGCCGAGAAGCGCTCCGTATACCATATCACGAACGCTCTCTTTAAAAACAGACATTGGCAATGCAAAGAGTGCCAGCAATATTACAAGCTGATCCGGGATAATCATATATTTTTTGTCTGCCATCGCTATCAAAAGCAATATCCACATTTCAAGCAGCGCCGCAAACCCAAAGCTGTAATCCTGCATCGTCATATAAATCCCAAGAACAATAAAAAGCATCGGCAGATACAGCTTTGCCGGATACTCCTTAAGTCTTTTTTCGTTTTCGCATGTCATTTCAGGTGCAGGCTCTTCACCATAATCGCACAGCCATCCTGCCGGCATTTTGTTAAATACATAGACAACGCTGAAGCCGAGCAGCACTCCGAGCGGTACTGTAATAAGAACAAGTATCATAATTTCAAGCAATCTATCCATAAACATTCCTTTTCTTATATCTTAATTGTCAGCCAAGCAAACATTGCTGCTACCCTTGCCACACACATTTTATCATTTTACAATATTTTCCACAAGCGTTATTTGACATTTTGCTCGCCTTATCTGCTTTATCATCACTCTCCAAGCCTATCTGATTATAATATCCATCATAATATCTGCAATGTATATCATTCTCTGACAATATCAGCAAAGCGCTTATTTGTATCTATATCTTAAGACTAATCTTTATAATGATTTTTTGTGTATTTTACACATTGTTTTTTTATTTTTTGTGTGTTAGAATTAAATTTATACTATTTAATGAACGGAAGGATTATCAATATGGCAAATATAGACAAAATTTTATCAGACAGTGTCAAAGCTCTCCCTACATCATTTGTTGGCGATATTCTCAAAGCGGCTTCGGATCCGAATATCATTTCGTTTGCCGGCGGTCTCCCGCATCCGCTTTCATTTCCGCAGGATGCCCTTCTCGAATCGATGCAGCGTATCGTTACGACTTACAAGGACAAGGTATTCCAGTATTCGGCTACACCGGGCATACCTGAATTAAGACAGTTTATCGTTGACAGATACAATTCAAAATATAATATCGACATCACAATAGACGATGTACTTATCACTACAGGTTCGCAGCAGGCTCTCGACCTTATCGGCAAGGCGCTCACAAACAAAGGCGACGGCGTGATTATCGAAAAGCCGACATACATGGCTGCTATCCAGATTTTCTCGCAGTATCAGCCAAAATTTTTCTCGATAGACCTTGAGGACGACGGCATCAACCTCGATCAGCTCAAGGAAGCCCTTAAAGAAAATATCAAATATATTTATCTCATCCCGAATTTCCAAAATCCAACGGGGCTTACTTATTCAAAAGAAAAGCGAGAAGCAGTATATGAGCTCATCAAGGGCACTGATGTTGTACTCGTCGAAGATGATCCTTACGGTGAAATCCGTTATGAGGGCGAACCTGCCCCTTATATCGGTGCAGGCAGACACGAAAACAGCATAGTTCTCGGCACATTCTCAAAAACTGCCACACCGGGTATGCGCCTCGGCTTTATAATATGCAAGAACAAGGAGCTCATGGCTGCGCTTACAGAAGTTAAAGAGCTTGCAGACTTACATACCAATGTTTTCTCGCAATATCTTATCTATGACTATGTAACGCACAATGATTATGACGCTCATATAGAAACGATCAAGGAAATGTACAAAAAGAATGCAAGCATTATGCTTGATGCCATGGAAAAATATTTCCCTAAAGAAGTCAAGTTTACAAAGCCTATCGGCGGTATGTTCCTTTGGGTTACTTTCCCTGAACACATCAAGGCGCTTGACCTTGCGCCTAAGGCTATAGAAAGAGGACTCATATTCGTTCCCGGCGATGCATTTTATGTTGATATTCCGGGCGGTGCCAATACTGCAAGGCTTAATTATACCAATGCAACGGAAGAAAAAATCTATGAGGGCATAAAGGCGCTCGGAGATTTGATTAAGGAAATGCTCGCATAACCGCTTGATTTATAAACCGGTGAACATATGAATACATTTGATAAAGAAAAAGCACGCCAAAAGGCTATAGAAAATCTCGGAGGTATGGAAAGCCTGTATTGCAAATATCTTGCCCGATTCAAGGACAGCTACGGCAATGTGGCAGTCGATATCGCAGCGGCGATGAACAGCGGCGACGCTGAAGAGGCTCGCCGTCTTGCACATTCGATCAAGGGACTTGCCGCAACGCTCGGTCTTATCCCTTTGTCCGAACAAGCTGCTATGCTCGAAGACCTGTTTCATCAAGCTATGATCGCAGGCTTTAGCGCCGAGCTTTCGGCACAAATATTACCGGTGCTCGACTCATTTGAAGCTGAGCTTATTGCCGCTTGCGCATAGCCGCATACGAAGCCGCCACCATCCTCAAAACAGAGATATCTTTTTCGTGCCCATGGCTATGCACTTTTCACGAGCATGTTTTATGGACTTGCAAAATAAAAGGCTGCAATTTATATTTAATTCTTTACCAAATATGCTGCCGATAAGTTTTAAAGCAATATCGCAATATGTTTTTAGAGGGAGAAAGACAACACTTTCTTCCTTTCTTATTATGTTATGACCATGTAAAAGGCTGTATGGCGCAATACAGCAATTAGTCCTTATCTTACATCAATCGGTGAAAAACGAAAAAATTTTCAGTTTTCACCGATTGCATATCAAATGTTCACATATGAATGATATTATTAGGAAAATTTATTTTTCATGTTGCTATTCCGGAAATATTGCAAGCGATATTTCCTACATAAAAGCAAAGAAAGGAGAAACATTAATTGCAATTCAGACACGAGTTGAAGCACGAAATCAGTCATCTTGATATGCTGATACTGCGCCAACGACTGCAAGCTATTATGTCAACGGACAGTCATGCCGTAAATGGTAAATATGAAATCCGCAGCTTGTATTTTGATAATCTTTATGACAAAGCCCTGTGCGACAAGCTGAACGGCTTGAGCGTTCGTGAAAAATACAGAATCCGTATATATAACAATAATGCTTATGTCATCCGTTTAGAACGCAAATTCAAGCATGGTGACTTGGGATACAAAACCGCTGCGCTTCTAACACCGGAACAGGCACAAGCCATTTCTGCCGGAGATATTGCATGGATGGCAAAAAGCACAAACGAAATGATGCTTAACTTCTATTCACGCATCCGTAGCGATGGTTTGACAGCCAAAGTAATTGTTGACTATACTCGAGAGCCTTTTATCTTTGCGCCCGGTAATGTCAGAGTCACATTAGATTACAATATCCGCACCTCTATGCACTGTACGGATTTTCTAAATCCAAACTGCATCACTATACCTGTAATGAACTCTCCATGTATTCTTGAAATCAAGTGGGATAATTTCATGCCTGATGTGATACGAGACGCCGTACAGCTCGGTAGCCGACATAGCACCGCTTATTCAAAGTATGCCGCCTGCCGTATGTATGACTAAATTTAAACAGCAATAATTATTAAGGAGAATTTGAATTATGACCTTTAACGATATTTTTAAATCCGGTTTTCTTGAAAATGTAACCTCTATAAGTATTTTTGATATGATTTTAACCATTATGCTGTCATTCGGCATTGGTCTTTTTATTTTTCTTGTCTATCAAAAAACATACCGAGGCATTATGTACTCCGCAGGTTTCGGCACAACCTTGATAGCACTTACCATGATTACAGCAACACTTATTCTTGCTGTCACAAGCAATGTTGTACTGTCACTCGGTATGGTCGGTGCTCTCTCCATAGTTCGCTTTCGTACCGCCATTAAAGATCCTCTCGATATTACATTTTTGTTTTGGTCGATCGCCGCAGGAATTATTTTGGCATCGGGTATGATACCTCTTGCTGTAATCGGAAGTGTTTTTATCGGTCTTGTACTGCTTGTATTTGTCAACAAAAAGTCAAACACTCGCCCTTACATAGTAGTGCTCATCTGTACAGATCACGACACTGAGGTGCAAGTAACAAATTTTATTGCCGAACATTCAATAAAATCCACTCTCAAGAGTAAATCTGTCGTCAATGGTGTTATAGAAATGAATATTGAAGTTCGTCTGAAAGATGATAACACGGATTTTATCAATATTCTTTCCGATATGCCAAGCGTTAACAGTGCTGTAATCGTTTCTTATAATGGTGATTATATGGGGTAGCAAGCTATGTCAGGAAGCAAATATTTTAATCGTGTCGCTGTGCTTGTCACCATCCTGATGCTGGCAATTACCGTTCTTTTTATACACGGTGATGCTATCGGTATCAATGTAATGCCACGCACAATGGGATATGAACATCGACTATTTGATAATACGCAAGTTCACACTATAGATATCGTTATGAATAACTGGGATGATTTTATAAGCAATGCCGAAAGTGAGGAATATTGCAATACCGATGTAATAATAGACGGAGAAGCTTACAAAAATGTAGGTATCCGTGCCAAAGGGAATACCTCTCTTTCTACCGTTAAAACTTTAGGAAGCGAACGATACAGCTTCAAGATCGAATTTGACCATTACGACAAGACTGCGAGCTATCACGGGCTTGATAAGCTAAGCCTTAACAATCTGATTCAGGACTCCACAATGATGAAGGATTATCTCACATATACGATGATGAACGAGTTCGGCATATCTTCCTCGCTTTGCAGCTATGTCTATATCACGGTCAATGGTGAGGATTGGGGACTGTATCTTGCGGTGGAGGGTATTGAAGAGTCTTTTCTCGAACGCAATTACGGTATCGACTACGGCAAGCTCTATAAACCTGACAGCATGAATTTCGGCGGTGGTCGAGGCAACGGAAAAGATTTTGAGTTCGATCACCTTTCTATGCCTGATGACGACAGAGAACAAGGCAGCCATACCGAAAACAGCGTCATGAACAAGAAAAACGGTGGCTCTGGCAGCTTTGGCAGCGAAACAGGCATGGCATCAGCCGATGTAAAGCTCCAATATACAGATGATGAATTGGACAGTTATTCCAATATTTGGAACAATGCAAAGACAGTCATCACAGAGGCTGATCAAAAGCGATTGATCGAAGCACTGAAAAAGCTCTCTGACAATGAAGAGCTTGCATCTGCTATAGATATAGAGCAGGTCATCCGATATTTTGTCGTACACAACTATGTATGTAACGGCGACAGTTATACCGGCTCCATGGTGCACAACTACTACCTCTATGAGCAAGACGGCAGACTCACTATGCTCCCATGGGATTACAACCTTGCTTTCGGCACATTCCAAAGCAGTAATGCAAATAGTACAGTAAATGCGCCTATCGACTCTCCTGTTAATGGCAGCTCCGGAGAAGATCGCCCGATGTGGTACTGGATCATCGCTAATGAAGAATATACGGAACTGTATCATCAATATTTTGCTGAATTCTTAAGCAGTATGAACATTGAAAGTATAATAGACAATGCATATGCTCTTATTAAAGATTATGTAGCAAAAGATCCAACAGCATTTTACAGTTATGATGAATTTGAGCTCGGTGTAAAAACGCTTCGTCAGTTTTGTGTACTGCGCAGTAAAAGCATATCCAAGCAATTTGAAAGCGGAGAAACTACACAAGATATGGGCTTTATAGATGCCTCTGTAATTACACTGTCAGATATGGGTTCAATGGGCGGCAGCAAAAACGATGATACAAGCCACAGTATCAAAGATGACAAAAGCGGCAGTCACAACAATGTTGACATGCATAATATCAACAATGATACATGGAACAATGGTGCAGGCAGCAAGCTCAAGAATTATAATATCGATAGCAGTGATATCTACGACAGCAGAAGAAACAACGGTATACATAGTCAAGGCAGCGATAATCAGAATATGGAAAATCAACCGCCTGCTATGCCGGAATTTAATAATGCTCCGCCGAATTTTGACGATACAAAAATAGAAAACTTGCCAATGCCCGATAACTCAATATCATATGGAGATAAAAAGTTTGATGCAGGTTTTTCTCCGGATATGCAAAGACCGCTTTCGTCATCCTCCGACATGACAGCATGGATATGGATTGCTGTATCCGTTGCTTTTCTCAGTGTTGGATTGTTCATAGTCAAAAAATATAAGCTTTGACGCCACTGCTGTCTCTTTTCAGCCATATTACCGCAATTCACAGTATTTTGTCTGCAAAAAATCGATTTAGCTCAAGAAAAATGTGCCGATATGTAAAAACATATCGGCACATTCGTTATAAAGCATTTTTAGTTTTCAGTCAATCTTATTTGCTGTAATCGAAGAAACCTACGCCTGTCTTTCTTCCGAGCTTTCCTGCTCTTACCATCTTTCTTAAGAGTACATGCGGTCTGTACTTAGGATCGCCGTATTCTCTGTAAAGAGTTTCCATGATAGCGAGAACAACATCAAGTCCTACGAGGTCGCCGAGAGCGAGAGGTCCCATTGGGTGGTTAGCGCCGAGCTTCATAGCGTTGTCGATACCTTCTGCATCTGCAACTCCGTCAGCAAGGATGCCGATAGCTTCGTTGATCATAGGAATGAGGATTCTGTTTACAACGAATCCAGGAGCTTCTTCTACTTCTACAGGAGTCTTTCCGAGAATTGTTGAAAGTTCAACGATTGTATTCTTAGTTTCTTCTGAAGTAGCAAGACCCTTGATAACTTCTACGAGCTTCATAGCAGGAACAGGGTTGAAGAAGTGCATACCGATAATCTTGTCAGCTCTGTTTGTAGCTGATGCGATTTCAGTGATTGAAAGTGATGATGTATTTGTAGCAATGATAGCTTCCGGCTTGCAGAGAGCGTCGAGTTCTGCGAAGAGAGCCTTCTTAGCTTCCATATCTTCTGTTGCTGCTTCGATTACGAGGTCAGCATCAGCGATGATAGCGATATCAGTTGAACCCTTGATTCTTCCCATTACTTCATCAGCAGCTTCCTGAGTCATCTTTTCCTTAGCAACGAGCTTGTCAAGATTCTTCTTAACTGTTGCGATTCCCTTTTCTACTGAAGTTTCTCTTCTTGCTCTGAGAACTACTTCATATCCATTCTGTGCGAGAACCTGAACAATTCCAGCTCCCATTGTACCTGAACCGAGTACGCCGATTTTCTTCATTATAAAAATCCTCCCTTAAACATATTGCTTTTTATCGTATTTGTTAAAAAATTAACTTTATATACTTAATTATAACACAAAGCAGGCTATTGTAAAGAACAATTTTCCAAAAAGCCGCAAAATTTAAAGCTTGCTTATCTCCATTGCAATTATTCCTCTATCACAATCTCGGTATTGTCCTTATTCAGGATATGCTTTACAACAGTACCGCCGAGTTCCTTTTCGATCATTGCCTTGAGCTCATCGAGCGCAGCGTTTAAATTTTCACTGCTTCTGCCATCTACAGTCTCGATGCACATAAATGCATTTACCGTATCCTCCTCAAGCATCGTTCTCACCGATTCACGCCAATTAAAGCATCTGCATATAGCGCCGGCATCATCCTTGTAGACCACCTCACCGGCAGCAGGCGGTTCGCTCTTATCGCT
>CAYRZK010000015.1:0-10088 GCA_964428785.1 uncultured Oscillospiraceae bacterium
CATTTATGTTATACCGTCCGTAACGGGCTGGCTTACTTCAACAGTAGTCCTTGAATACGGAAATCTTACCGATACGGACAGGCAGGAGTGCTATTTTGTAAGAGACGAAAAAGTATATCTTGCCGCAGCGACGGGCAATGTCAATTATTATTTCGATGAAGGTGTAAAGCTTAAGAAAAATACAGCAGTCCTTGCGGTATCGGCAAGCGGAGAGCAGGCACCAGAAAAGTCGGTATATGAAGATGTTATTACCAAGCTCGGAGGCAGCGGGATGGTAAAGAGCGATTACAGGACTGAATTTAAAGGTATTGTAAGCTACTATATCGACGGATATGAAACATATTTCACGCCTGATAAAATTCACGATCTCGATTATAACGAGGTAAAGAATTTGGATATAGATGAACCGGTAAATCTAACAAGAGAAATCACATTCAAAAATGAACCGATTTATAAAATCAGCCGCAATGAGAGCTGGTATGTGACTTGTTGGGTAAGTGACGGCAACATTGCAAAATATGAAAAAGGAAATACAGTGACGCTCATGCTTCCTTTGGGAGAGGTGAAAGCTGTGATAACAGAAATATCGGATAAAGGCGAAATGTGGCAGGTAGTATTTGAAACCGACAGATATTACGAGGATTTTTCCAAAATAAGAAAAGAAACGATAGATATTGTTACATCCGATTATAACGGGCTTATAGTTCCGAATAAGAGTATTGCGGCGATAGACGGACAAGTAGGTGTCTATGTAAAGCAGACGACCGGCGAGTATAAATTTGTACCTATAAATATAATAGCGAGTGACGGAGAATACTCTGCGGTTTCGGAGTCATATTATTATGATGAAGAAGGACAAAAAATAAGCACGGTTATTACATATGATGAGATACTCAAAAATCCCGATTCACGAAGCAGGGAGGTGGAATAATTGTCGATAAAGGAGAATATTGAAAAAATCACGGCGCTTAAAAACGAAGCAGCAGAGAGCGTCGGCAGAAACGGCGAAGATATTCTTCTGTGTGCAGTGACAAAGATGCACAGCGCCGATGAGATCAACGAAGCAATAGCTGCAGGCATTACGGATATAGGCGAAAACAAGGTGCAGGAAATCTTGGACAAGTATGATGCCGTGAAGCCTGTACGCTGGCATATGATAGGTCATCTCCAGACAAATAAGGTGAAATATATCATAGATAAGGTGTCGATGATTCATTCGGTGGATTCGCTTAAGCTTGCGGAGGAAATCGACAGGCGTGCGCTGCAGCACGGCATAATCATGGATATTCTTATTCAAGTGAATTCCGCAAATGAAGAAAGCAAGTTTGGAATTTCTGCGGAGGAAACGGAGAAGCTTGTATACGAAATACTGGAAAAGTGCATGAATGTCAGAGTCAGAGGGCTGATGTGCATAGCGCCTAAAGCGGACGATCCGAAGGAAGCTTCCAAGTATTTCAGAGATGTAAAGCATATCTATGATGAGCTGTCAAAGACAGAGCACAGCAGGCTTGACTGCCAATATTTATCAATGGGCATGTCTAATGATTTCAAAGTGGCTATTGAAGAAGGCAGTAATATAATACGAATAGGAACGGCGATTTTCGGAGCCAGAAATTACAATAAATAAAGTGTACCAAGGAGGGCAAAAGAATAAAATGGGTGTATTCGATAAGTTTAAAAATTTAGTGGGTATAGAGGAAGTCGACGATGATGAGATTACCGAAGAAGAAATAGAAGCGGCAGCTGCCAAGCTGGAAAGAAAAGCAGTAGAACCGAAGTCATCGTTTACGGCGGCAGTACCTAAGCATGAGACAAAAGAAGCGAAGCCCATGCTTGTAACAAAGACAATAAACGACAAGACAGGTACATTTAAGCTTGTAGTTATCGAACCTAAAAGCTTTGATGAGTGTCCGAAGCTCGTTGATAACCTCAAGAGCAGAAAGCCTGTAATAATAAATCTTGAGAAAATGGAATCGGATACGGCAAGAAAGATATTTGATTTTTTGAGCGGAGCAACATATGCACTTAACGGCAATGTGCAGAAGATCGCAAATAATATATTTGTTTTCGCACCGGAAAATGTAGATATCGCTGCCAGTGTAGAACATAGAGGTATTGATTTCAGCGGAAATCAGAAAAGTATGTGGAGGTAGTATCGGATGATTACACCGCTTGATATTCAGAACAAGGATTTTACAAAAGTTGTAAGAGGATACAAAGAAGAAGAGGTGGATGAATTCTTAGATCTGCTGACCCTTGATATTGAAAAACTTATAAACGAAAATGCGTCGCTCAAGGATCAGCTTGCAAAAGCTATGAAAGACCTTGAAAAATACAGAGAAACGGAGGATGCCGTTCTTAAAACACTCGAAGCGGCAAAGGCTCTGATGGGTGATATCTCTGTGAGTGCGGAAAAGCGTGCGGAGATACTGCTTAAAAATGCAGAGCTTGATGCGGAGCTGATAACCAGAGAAGCTAAGGAATCTGTCGAAAGGCTTAATGAGGAAACTGCTCATATAAAAAACAGATTTGTGGAGTTCAGAGGTAAATATAAGGCACTCCTTGAATCTGAGCTTGAAAGGTTTGATACATTGTCATCCGAAATATTCGGAGACTTTATGCAGTCGCAGTCGGCGTCGTTTACGGAAGAAATTAAAACAGAAGAGAAAAGCTATGACACAGGCTCGGTGGATGATATGTCAAAAACCAAGCTTAATATTAAGTAGCCGGTGAGGAATCGTTATATTGTATTATTTAATTATGGCTGTCATTGTGGCAGTGGATCAGGCAGTAAAATATATCGTTGATACGAAGCTTGCGGTAGGTGAGTCGCTTCCTGTCGTTTCAAAGATATTTCATATAACATATGTGCAGAACAGAGGAGCGGCGTTCTCAACTTTTATGGGGCAAAGGATAATGCTTATCATATTTCCGATAGTGCTTATTGCTGCTTTAGCGTTTTATTATTATAAATTCGGAAAAAACGAGCATTGGACGCTCAGGCTTGCAATTTCGTTTATTGTTGCAGGCGGCATAGGCAATCTGATCGATAGGCTTGTGCGTGGATTTGTTGTTGATATGTTTGATTTCATCGTATGGCCTGTATTTAATGTCGCTGATATTGCAGTATGTACAGGATGCGGAGTGCTGCTGCTTTATGTGATTTTTTTTGATAAAAGCGAAAAACCGGAGAAGTGTGATGAATAAAACCGATTATGACATTTTGATAGATGAAAATTTAAACGGAACCAGACTTGATGTGGTTCTTTCTTTATCTGTACCTGATGCATCAAGAAGTTTTTTGCAAAAGCTCATTGACGGCGGGAGCGTACAAATAGACGGAAAAGCAGTTGCAGCTAAGAATACAAAGGTCAAGAGCGGTCAAAGAATTGCGCTGACAGTGCCGGAGCCTGAGGAGCTTGAAATAAAACCGGAAACCATACCGCTTGATATAGTATAGGAGGATGAAGATGTGCTTGTTGTAAATAAGCCGGCTGGCATGGTGGTGCATCCGGCAGTAGGGAACTATGAGGGTACACTTGTGAATGCAGTCATGTATCATTGCAAGGGTAGTCTTTCGTCGATAAACGGAGTCATAAGACCGGGAATCGTGCATAGAATCGACAAGGATACTTCGGGACTGCTTATGATAGCAAAGAATGACTTTGCACACAATGCGCTTGCGGCGCAGCTTGCCGAGCACAGTATTACAAGAGTATATAATGCCCTTTGTCACGATAATTTCACGGAAGATGAGGGAACAGTGGATATTCCGATAGGCCGTGATATCAAAAATAGGCTGAAGCAGGGAGTATTCCCTTATGTAAATGGCGAAGTACCACAGGGTGCAAGATATGCTGTAACGAATTACAAGGTGATAAAGAGGTATGGCAGATTTACATGGATCGAGGCAAGGCTGCTCACAGGACGCACACATCAGATACGAGTACATATGGCACATATAAGGCATCCGCTTGTTGGAGATACCGTATATGGACCGAAAAAGCCGGCACTCGGAGCCGATAGCGGGCAGCTTCTTTGCGCAAGAGTGCTCGGCTTTGTACATCCTCGCACCGGCGAATATCTTGAGTTTGAAACGGATATCCCGGATGGATTTAGAAAAATATTAAATAAATTGGAAGAAGTATAGGAGGATAGCTATGGCAAAAATCAGTCTTAAACCGGGCACGATGCTCAATCCGGTGCCGCCTGTAATGGTGTCATGCGGAAACGGTGACGAAACAAATATCCTTACGGTTGCATGGACAGGAATTATGAATTCGGAGCCGCCGATGTGTTATGTATCTGTAAGAAAATCAAGACATTCACATCATATTATAAATGAGAGCAGAGAATATGTTATAAATCTGGTTAATACTAAGCTCGTGCGTGCATGTGATTTTGTTGGTGTAAGAAGCGGCGCCGATATGGATAAATGGAAAGAAGCCAAGCTGACAAAATGTGCGGCGGATATTGTAAAATGTCCTATGATAGAAGAAGCTCCGCTTAACCTTGAATGTAAGGTAGTTGATGTTTTGGAATATAATACACATGATGTCTTTATAGGAGAGATTGTAGCGGTGCATGTCAATGAAGAGCTGCTTGATAAGAACGGCAGAGTGTGCCTTGAAAAAGCCGACCTTGTAGCGTATAACCACGGAATGTATATGCCGCTTCAAAACAAAGTGCTCGGCACTTTCGGATTTTCTGTGATGAAGCCCAAGACACAAAAGCGTAAGGCGGCTGAAAGCAGAAATCGCAGCAGAATGAAAAAGAAAAAATAGGAAATTCGAGTTTTGAACAATAAAGCTGCCTATAAAGCGTGGCAATGCGTAAACGAGCAGTGCAGCGACTAAGACGGTATAAAGAACGATGCAAAAATCAATGATGGCGCCTCAAAATGCAATAAATAATGACATTTTGGGGCGCCGTCGTTTTGAACCGGCAGATTGTAATATTGAATATAATGATACGAAAATCAAGACAGAAGAACGAAAGATAGTATAGGTGATTTGGTTCTGTTAGCGCTGTTTAATATCTATGCCGCAAATATATTCGAGACAGTCTTCGCATATATAGCTTTCCCTGAAAGGACGACACGATATAACCGTATTGCAGAGAGAACACTTCTTTTTCATAACTGGCCTCCTATCTTGGATGCTGCCGGTATTTTTAATTTACTATGGGTGCTGTATACATTCAACATAGATGTAATTTTTCGTAAAACAAAATGAATTATTTGTAAAATAATATGTATCCATTTACCGGTAAAAGCAGTAGAGCGGGTACATATAAAAAATAGAGAGTGTATTTTGTTTTATCGATTTTGGCATTATATACACCGATGCTACTGTCGGCTATTATCCGGCGGAAGCTTTGGATTTGTCCAAACAGTGCGGTTGTTTGTAAATATTACCATTCCGGGTTTGGCGCCGTTTGGCTTTTTCACAAATTTGACAGTCACATAGTCAACGGGGACATTTTCGGAGGAACGCCCTTTGCTGTAATATGCTGCGAGTGAAGCGGCTTCAAAAATAGCAGTTTCCGAAAGCTCGTCAATATCTGTGCCTTCGGTAAAAAGAATAACATGCGAGCCGGGTATATCCTTAGTATGGAACCATATATCACGATTGCCGGCAACTTTAAATGTGAGGTGATCGTTTTCTGTATTGTTGCGTCCAACAATCATCCTGTAGCCGTCGGAGGTCGTGTATTCGAGAGGTGTGTATTTTTTCTTGGCGGTACGGAAATTGTTTTTTCTGCGCTTCAAGTATCCTGTCTCGATAAGCTCGCTTCTGAGAGCTTCGATTTCGCTTTCCGATACGGCATTTTCAATAAAAGACGCTACGGATTCGAGATATTCGATATCCTTATTGACTTCTTTAAGCTGAACGGTTTTTTCCTTCACGGCAGTTTTGGCTTTGCCATATTTTTTGAAATAATTTTGGGCATTTTTGGACGGTGAAAGCTTTACATCGAGAGGAATCGAGATGTTTTCGCCGGTGTAGTAGTTGAGTACCGACACTTCTTTGGCTCCGGGAACAGCAAGATGAATGTTTGCTGTAAGAAGCTCACCGTAAAGCCGATAATCCTCGGAGTTTTCAGCTTTGAGGAGATCGTCGGAAAGACGCTGCTTTTTCAGATACATTTTATCAAGGGCAGCTTTAAGAGTGCGTGCAAGATCTCCGGATTTCTGCTTTACTCTGTTTGAAGAGGTTTTGTTGGTGTAAAAATATTCAAGTGCGGCACATATTGAGTCGAATCGCTTAGCCTTATAATAGGCTTCGTGAGACGACAAGCTGAATATATGAAATTCCTTGGGCGTGTTTTCATCGTCGATATATACAACAGGTGAGATGTCAGAGCTGTTCAGGGCGTCTCGCATGGCGGTGAACTTTTGAGCAAGAGCGGACGGCGATGAAGCGTTTTCGGCTATTTCTGAAGAAATGACCGGAGAAAGTCCACGGACATGCGAAAGAAGCAGCTTGCTCACTGCGTCCGTATCACTTTCAAATATTGCTGTGAGCTTGCTTTCGGTAATATCGTCAAAGGAAATTTTATCCTGAACGGGTGGATATTCGTAAAGCTTACCCGGCAGAAGCTGGCGCACACGGTTAACATCGAGTGAAACATGTTTGATACAGTCGATGATCTTACCGGATTCTTTGTCAACAGCTATGATGTTGCTGTGTTTGCCCATTATCTCGAATATGATTTTTTTGTGTACGGAAAAAGAAAGCTCGTTGACTGTTTCGACATCGATTTCTATGATTCTTTCGATGTCACGCTGTGAAATGCCTGTAATCCTTGCACCCGCAAAGTGCTTGCGCATAAGCATACAGAATGAAAGAGGTACGGCAGGGTTATCAAAGCTCTGCTCCGTAAGATGAACACGGGCGCCGGATGAATTGCATGATGCGTAGAGCTTCAAATTGCCGTTTCGTGTGTGTATGTTAAATACAAGCTCGTCAATATCGGGCTGATATATTTTTTCTATTTTTCCAAATTCGAGTTTCTGTGCAAGTTCGAGTGCGACTGCTCGTGTAACAAGTCCGTCAAAAGCCATTTTTTCACCTTCGGTATAATTAATATTGATTTTAAGTACTCTGCCGATTGCAAGCGTTACTTTTTTCTTGCGGGTATGCGGCAGTAGGATGTATAATTAGATATTATCATAAATTTTGAAAGATGAAAAGAGGAGAGAATTGTATGATAAAGAGTATGACAGGCTTCGGAAAAGGAGAATATACGGACGGCAAGCGCATGATCGTTGCCGAAATTAAAACAGTTAATCATAGATATTGTGATATAAGCGTTAAGATGCCAAGGCGTTATTCGTTTGCTGAGGATAAGATAAAAAATGCGGTTAAGGAAGTAGTGCGCAGAGGCAAAGTGGATGTTTCGATTATGGTCGAAAGTATTACGGATGATGATGTAAATATACAGCTCAACACACCTGTTGCAAAGCAGTATTACGATAATCTTAAAAAGCTTGCGGAGGAGTTTGAGCTTGAAGATAAGATAACATTACAGTTTCTTGCCACGCTGCCGGATGTTATGAAAGCGATACCGGATGCGTCGGACGAAGATGAAATAACAAAGGCGCTGCTTATCCCGGTGCGTGAGGCGGCGAAACATCTTGATGAGATGCGTACGACAGAGGGCGCAAAGCTTGCGGAGGATCTTGAGATGAGAAGTGGGCTGATACGGGAAATAACTTTCAAGATTGCGGAAAGAGCGCCGATGGTAGAAAAAATTTATGCTGAAAAGCTTAAAGAAAGAATAGCTGAGCTGACAGAGGGCAGCGTGACTGTTCCGGAGGACAGGATAGTGCTGGAGGCGGCTATCTTTGCGGACAAGAGCAACATTACGGAGGAGCTTGTAAGGCTCGACAGCCATCTAGTGCAGCTTAACGGCATTATTTCAAAAAGTAATCAGCCGGACGGCAAAAAGCTTGATTTTCTCGTGCAGGAAATGAATAGAGAAGCAAATACCATAGGCTCTAAGGCAAACGATATAGAGATTACAAACATGATGTTGGAAATCAAAGCTGAGGTCGAAAAAATTCGTGAACAGGTACAGAATATTGAATAATAACCTCTTGATATGACATGCTTAAAATGGTAAAATAAAAGGTACTAATGTTAAGAGCAGCAATGTTCGCAGATTTATACAAGGAGAATTTCATGAGCAAAGGAAAACTGTTTGTTATTTCGGGACCGTCCGGAGTCGGAAAAGGTACTATTGTAAATCGCATAATAGAAGAAACGGATATACAGTTTTCGGTGTCTATGACCACAAGAGCTCCGAGAGACTGCGAGACAGATGGTGAAAGCTATTTCTTTGTGACTCGTGAGGAATTTAAAAAAGTAATTGCTGAGGACGGCTTCCTTGAGCATGCGGAGGTGTACGGAAACATGTATGGCACACCAAAAAAGCAGACGGAGGAACGCCTTGCATCCGGTATAGATGTGCTGCTCGATATTGATATTCAGGGCGCTTTGAATGTAAAGAGATTGTGTCCGGACGGAATATTTATATTTATATTGCCGCCATCTCTTGATGAGCTTAAAGCGAGGATTATGCATCGAGGCTCAGAGACGGAGGAATCACTGCGGATAAGAAGCAACGCTGCATTGAGCGAGCTGGAATATGCAAGAGAATATAATTATTGCGTTATAAATGATGACTTGGAGGAAGCTGTAAGAACGGTAAAAGCCATAGTTGCCGCCGAACATGCCAGATTCTCCGAAGACATATTTGATAATATAAATTTGAAAAAGGAGGATTAAGATGCTTTATCCATCAATTAACGAACTCAGATCAAAGGTTGACAACAGATATACACTCGTAATTTTAGCTGCAAAAAGGGCAAGAGATATTATCGACGGCAAGCCGAAGCTTGTTGAAATAGATATCGAAAGACCTGTTTCGGTAGCAGCAAACGAAATAGCGGAAGACCTTATTACCTACAGCAGAGAATATTAGGCGTGTCACAGCAGCCTATATGCTGCTTGCAGGTGGCAGATGCGATAACAAATGAATAATGAGTTTAAAAGCAGGAGAACGAATGTATTTTCGGTCTCTTGTTTTTGTTATGCAGTAAATATTGCAAGCGGATATTTACTGCATAACAAAAAGTTTGCCGCTGAAAATCAGATGTTATACTAAATGCGATTGTATACACAAAATAGGCGTATATGATAAATGTGCCGGTGCATGTAAGATATCGCCATGTATTTATAAGAGCGGTATTAAGTGCGCTTGCGATGATTGGATCTAATTTGATAAGGTATAGCGAGAGCAGCTCGATTTGCTTAGAAGTCTTTTTTGAAAAAAACAGGTGCTTTTGCCATACTAAGATGATATAATGTAATGGAAAAGAATTCTTTAATTTACAAAAAAATACATAAGGTGCACCGGAGTTGAAATGAAAGGAGTATCCGGATGAATAAACGATTGTATATACCGATCGTCCGAGCAAGCGAAATTGTGAAAGTGTATTTGGATGAGATTGCGTATATCGAGAGCGAGCTGCGTAAGATAAATTATTATACGGATGAAAGCACATATTCCGTTTATGCTAAGCTTGACGATATTGCAAGTAAGCTGCCCGAAAGCTTTTACCGATGCCATAAAAGGTGTTTTATTAATTTGGAAAAGGTGAGAAAAATGAGCGACAATACAATCTATTTTGAAAACGGAAAGAGCATAATAATGGGGCAGAATAATTTTATTAAAGCAAAACATGCATATAAAAATTTTTTGGTAGACGGCAATTGCGTAAAATAAAAAGCATAGGCAAAGTGCATGAGGGCTACATTTTTAACATGAATTTGAAAGGATGCAGGCTTGTAATTGGAAATCTGCGATAATTCTTGAAAAATGCTTAAAAAACTGCGTTTTACAATAAAAATGTGTTGCAATTCCAATGGTTTTGTTGTATCATATTTTGTGGTTTCGTCTGCATACAAGACGAAAAAGTAATTTATTTCACACACCGAAGTGCCGAGAAAGCGGTGCCTGTCAAAGGTTCTTTGTCGGGAATATTCGGTGGAAGAGGAAAACCGGGAGGAAAATAAAATGGC
>CAYRZK010000016.1:0-9673 GCA_964428785.1 uncultured Oscillospiraceae bacterium
ATGTATAACTAAAATTATGCAATAGGCATCACGCTTTTTTCCGGCTCACAGCATAAAGCTGCTGATATACTAATTCTTAGCATATCAGCAGCTTTTGTTTTCCTTATTACTTGCACCTTGAAACCTTCAAGCTGCTGCGCAGCCTCAAGGTTTCAAGCTTTTTTCCATCCTTTAATATTTTCTCCGAGTGCTTTTACAGACACCTGTCAAGGAATTCTATTATTCCTGCCTCGACCTCGCACTTCAAATCCTTGTAATTATGAATTTCATGGCGATAACCATCGTACAGCTTAGTCTCTACACTGTGTCCTGTCTCCTCAAGCCACTTTGTTACAAGCCTTACTCCGTCTCCAAACGAACCGCATGGATCCTCTGCTCCTGCAATATTGTAGATAGGAAGCTCTTTCGGAACAGCAGCTGCCCATTCCGGAGTATTTACCTCCGCAATCATCTCTATAAACTGGAGATATGCTTCATTTGAAGTAGGCTTTGTAAAAGCATCAAACGGATCGTTAGCATGGTCAAGCTGTACATATTTATCATGGCATATCCACTCATTTCCGAGTACAACCGGTTCTTCTATTCTTGAGAAAAGTCCTCCAAGCAATTTTCCTCCAAGAGTCGGATCTGCTTCATCTCCCATACCTGCCTCAACGAGTGGTCTAAGCATGCTGATTCCCTCCTCACAAGGAACTGCATCCGGACCCACTGTTCCGCAGATAATAGCGCCGTCTATTTCATCACCATAGTTTGCCATGAACTGGCGAAGAATAATCGAACCCATACTATGACCATATACAAAATACGGAACATCGGGATATATTTCTTTCACAAGATTTTTAAGCGTATGCTCGTCTTCCATCATTGTTTTACAGCCCTTATGGCCCCAGTTTCCCCATGTATCATTTTCAACAGCAGTCTTACCATGTCCTACATGGTCATCAGCCGCTACAATATATCCGGCATCCATAAGTGCACTGATCATATGGAAATATCTCCTTGAATGTTCACCAAATCCATGAATCAGCTGCACAACACCTTTAATCTCTGATGCCGGAACATAAATCCAGCCGTATACCATATCCCTTTCGTTAAATGACTTAAATTTTACCTCATGTAACATATGTACACCTCCTGTGCCGTTTTATCTGACAAATCTGCATCGTTGCCGACTAAGCTGACAAACATTTTCAGCTTAATATCATGCCGACCGCATAATGTATTTATTCACCTGTTTCTATACTAACAATTTTCAAACAGCTTCGCAAGAGCGTTTTGCTTAATGATGCACCTTAATGATGCACCGTCACGCTCAAATCTCCTGCTCAGGGTGCAGCTTAGTATGCTCGCTGCTTTTATTCAGATACACGCTTGCCTTAAAGAAGTCACCGTCAATTGTAAGCTCAAGCCAGCCGCCCATCAATTTAATCAGATCCTTTGCTATTGCAAGTCCAAGACCGCTGCCCTCAGTTGCTCGTGATTCATCACCACGCTTAAACCTCTCCATAAGCTCATCAGGCTCGATATTAAGCGCCTGCGCCGAAATATTTTTGAATTCCATGAGCACAAGACCGTTTGACCGCTGTCGTTTTTCATAATCACTGCCGCTATCGCTGTCACTCCTCTTCATACTCTTTCCCATAGGCTCGCTGATATCAATATATACCCTACTGCCGGGAAGTGCATATTTCAGGATATTGCTCAGCAGATTGTCGATCGTACGATAAAGCAGCTGTCCGTCTGCCGAAGCTATATACTTGGCTCTTTCAACCCGTTCTGCCATTTCACTGTTTTCTCTTCTGTTCCCATATATATTCGGCATATTTTCGAAATTAACCGGCTGTGCCGACTTCCATGAAGCACGGTTTACTATAAATTCCAGTCCGGACGCTTCTATCCTGTCATTCATTTCGCCCATCACCTGATTTACAAGTGCAAGCGCATCAACATTTGTAATATTCACCGGCATTGCCCCGCTCGAAGCTTTGGCGGCTTCAAACAAATCCTCAGTCAGCTTTCCCAAACGCTCTGTTTTGGAATCGAGTATTTCAAGATATTCCTGTGCATTCGGACTATCCAGCCCCTCTTTTTTCAGCAAATCAATATATGTTACAAGCGATGTCAGCGGAGTCTTCAGATCGTGCGACACATTTGAAATCAATTCCGTTTTCATGCGTTGATTTTTGAGCTCATTTTTGACCGCCTCATTGGATGCCTGAGATATTTCATTTATACCGCAAGCAAGCCTTGTCAATTCATCTGCTCTTCCATAGGTCTGTTTTCTATTTAATAAGCCTTTAATTCTGCCAAGCCTTGTGCCTCGATTTCCGGCTCCTTCGTCATCCTCGCCAACATATTCTTTTGCATTTTCACCGTTTATGCGGATCTTGTATTCCAGATTGCCGCTCTTCACTTCATCCACACCATATTGGATAGCCTCAAATCGCTTTACCCATATCGGTGCAAATATCAATATCAGCACTGCCGCAATAGGCGCTCCAATCACCGTGCATGACAAGAGCACGATACCAAGCATGATAAGTATGACTTTTCTCATAAGGCTGCCGCCGTTTATGATATTCATCACAATATTGCAGACACCGATGCACCCATATGTAAAAAGCTGCACCGTTATCGCATTTTTAAAGAAGCACTTGCACTTTAAAAGGCGAACAATCGACAGAAAAAACCAAAGTGCTGTCGCTGTACATGTAAGTATCCCGGCTGCCATAAGTCCGACTTCAAATCTATAGCTTTCGTAATCAACAAACATCCCGAATACGGAATCATCTAATTTCAAAATCCTTTCCGATATATTCAAGTGCTCGACTGCTTGCATGAGCTCCTCTGCCGAAGACGATGAATTATAGGCAATATCTCGAAGCTCGGAAAAGACTAAGCGCAGAGGATAGTGCTCCAGACATCCGCACCATCCCTCTGATAATATGAGCAGACACACGGTGGCAGCGATGCCAAGCATCAGCAGCTGTACCTCTGTCCACATGCGATCCAAAACATAACTTTTTCTCGGATTTATCCATGTGTCCGGCAAAGCCTTCTTCGAGTCGCTCTGCGCCTCTGTGCTGCTTAGCTGAGCAGCACTCGACTGTACCATTTCATCGCTCTCTTTATACTTTTTCGCTCCCGTAGTGAAAGCAAGCCATACGAATGATATTGCCGCCGCTGCCGTACATAAAACCAAATACGGCATCCAACTGCGCCAAACATCACTTGTCATTTGGCTTACAGCCGTCAGTCCGCTTTCGTGAGCACCGATTTCGCTGCTCAATCTGTCGTTTATAAACCATGCATAATCATATACTATCGACTGCTCTGATGCCGCAATTCCGAATAACAGAATCGCTGCTGCTGTCGATAATGCACATACTGCAAATACGACTGCTCTTAATACCGTATTATTGCTGAATTTTTTCGATTTTGTATCCAATTCCCCACACCACCTTTAAATATTTTGGATTTTTTGGATTGATTTCGATTTTTTCACGAATACGGCGCACATGCACAGCCACTGTGTTTTCCGGCGCATATGCAGGCTCGTTCCATACAGCCTCATAAATCTGTTCTATGCTGAACACCTTTCCGGCATTTTTTGTCAGCAGTTTCAAAATACCGAATTCTATCGGAGTCACAGTTACCTGCTGCCCGTCCAGCGTTACCGTTTTCGTTTCATCATCAACCACAAGTCCCCCTGTCTTGAATGTTCCTTTTTTAATCTCCAAGCTGCCCAGGTCAACATATCTCCTGAGCTGCGATTTTACTCTTGCGATAAGCTCGAGAGGATTGAACGGTTTTGTTATATAGTCATCCGCCCCGATATTGAGCCCGGTGATTTTATCATAATCCTCACTTTTTGCGGACAGTATTATGATTGGAATATTGCTCTCTTCACGAATTTTCATCGTTGCACGCATACCGTCCAGCTTCGGCATCATTACATCCATCAGTATAAGGTGGATTTTTTCACACCTGAGCACATTAAGCGCTTCAAGTCCGTCATATGCTTTAAAAACGCCGTATCCCTCGTTTCGGAGATACACCTCTACAGCCGCCGCTATTTCCTTGTCATCGTCAACTACCAAAATGTTCATCATCACTTAATATTCCTTCCATCATATGAATACATATTTCATCTCCGAGTCGCTCTCAGCTATCACTTGCTCTTCCCTTTCTCTTTCCCTTTTGCATTTTTAATAATACATCGTAAATATTACAAAACTGCCTACATAATTCTTACGAAATTCTTAAAAGCGCAGCTCTTTTCATCATTTCCGATTTTCACCGTCATACAGCTCAGCATCTTCGCCGTCGAATACAATAGACTTTCTGTTCTTCCGGAAATATTGCAAGCGATATTTCTCGTATAATTAAAACAGGCAAGGATTTATATCGCCCTTGCCGTTTCAACAAAATCATACTATCGTCAAAATACTAACTTAAACCGCCTAAAAAATCTCCGACTCGGCACGAATATTTCCATACATTGCCTCAAGCTCTTCTTTATGGTAAATATATCCCGGATCATCAAAATACTTAGCGGATACCGGACATCTTGTCTCACAAGCACAGCACTTAATGCAGATGCCGGTAACATTACTCACATCATCATAATCAATCGCACCCATAGGGCATATCTGAGCGCACAGCTTGCAATCGGTACAAGCATTGCTCGTCTTAGGCTTCACTTTTCTTATATCTATAAAATTGCCCTCTCTGTCACGAGGCTGATAATAACCCGCATTCGGATCTCCCTTTACAGGAACCGGGATTATTATCGACTCATCTATCTCATATACACCATCATCCTCATCAAGCTCCGCACCGTTCATAAGCTGCATTTTTTCAAATGTAGACAGCTCACGATATCCGAGCTTCATCAAACGCTCCGAAGCCACTAACGCAAGCTCGTCTCCTTGGAAAAAATCATCACCGTCCGGCCGTCCCGCACCGAGAACCCTTGAAAACGAATGCTGTGCACAAAAAGCCCCGGCGGCTACAGCCGCAAATCCGTTTGCAGTTACGATGTCACGCAACTCTATCAGCGCATTGTCATAAGAACGATTACCGAATGTCACCACCGGAATACAAGGTGTACCGAAAAAATTTTCATACAGCCCTGCACCCTTTATCTTTTCTTTCAAAAACGGCAGGAGCAGATTAGGCACACGACCGGCATACACCGGAACGCCTATTACAAGCACCTCTTCATTACTGAATTCATATGCTTCCTCTCGTGCGGCAGGCAGCGAAAAATCAATCGCCGCAAAAGGTACACCGAGCTTCATCGCAAGCATACTCGCAACATTCATCGTCATAATTTTTGTTTTACCCGTACCGCTGAAATACATAGCAGTGACACCTTTAATTCTCATCGATTTGCTCCTTTCGTTTTCACATTGCTTCTCCCATCATATATTATAAAACCACCGTATGCTTATCATATCAGCCCTGCTGACGACAGTCCGAAAATCCACAAAAACATCGTAAACACCGACACAACGCTTGTCACAAGGATAATTTCTCCGGCAAGCTCCGCATCAGCCCCCATCTGCCTGCTCATAACAAAGGACGAAACAGCCGTCGGCGCAGCAAATGTCATAAGCACCGACACAAGCTCCGCACCTCTGAATCCAAAAGCAAGTGCAATCGAGACCATCACAAGCGGTACTGCAATAAGCCTGAAAAAGCATACCGTCGTAAGCGCCCTTATATTGGTAAGTGTTTTTTCCGGTGCAAGACTTCCTCCGAGTATTATTAGTGCAAGCGGAGTCGCAGTGCGTCCGAGATCACGGAATGTAGACGCCAGAAATACCGGAAGCTTAATACCCGCAAATACAAAAACAAGTCCTATAAGAGATGAGCCTATGAGTGGGTTTTTTACTATATTGACTATCAACTCTTTCCAATTGACTTTCTTATCGCTGTTGATAGAAAGCGTGATTACCGCCAGAAAATTAAAAAGCGGCACAACGACCGATGCCGCAAGTGCTACAGGGCCGATATTTCCCTCGCCGCATATTACTGTCGCAATAGGCACACCGAGAAGTATATAATTCCCCCTGTAAATCCCCTGAACGATTACTCCGACTCGCTTCTTGTCTTTCACAAACACAGGTACGAGCAGCGACAGTACGGCAAATACAGCTGTGATGCCGACCACTTCAAATATTATAAGCCTTGCATGGCTTGTGGAAAACTCCGATGTATAGACATTATAAAAAAGCAGTGACGGCAAAAAAAGCTTAAAGCAAAGGCTGTTCATCTCATTAAAGGTGGACACCGCCAGTATTTTCTTCATTCTCAGCCAGCAGCCGATCCCTGCCATTATAACGATAGGAAGCACCGCATTTATTGATATAAAAAAACTTTTCATGATATTTTAAGCTTCGGAGCATTTATATTTTCGGATTTCTCCGCTTACTCCGCAATCGCTCCCTCCGTAGTTCCTGACGCATAATCTTCAAAATTGTATATTTGGTCTATCATTTCTTCCGTCAGACCGGAATCCGCATAATAATACGATGCTCCGTTTGCCATACCGGAGCTGCCCGGCACAGTCCATGTATATATATCTGCACTGTCGAGATTTACGGCTTTTCTCGCAATCTTCAAAATCGTATCGAGCGTTATATCCGACTCGATCTCCTCGAAAGCCACCTTTGCGGTATCCACAATACCGTGATCGAGTGCCTGCTTCATTGCAGCCTTGACAAATTCCTGATGTGCATGTATTCTTCCGATATCGCCCTCGGCGTATCCGCCTATACCTTTTCTGAAACGAAGATACTTCACAGCATCCTCTCCGCTCAATACCTGATATCCCTCTTCAAAGGAAATGTGGAGCGGCGGAGTATCATATTCGTCATGATACTCCATTTTGTTAGGTATATACAGCGGCACGCCTCCTATCTCATCAACAATCGTCTCTATTGCTTCATAATCAACAATGATATAATAATTTATAGGCATACCGAGAAGCACATCGGACACCGCAACGGCTGCCGGAATAAGACCGTCCGTATGATAGATTGAATTGATTTTCTGCGCTGCCGCACTCGAATATTCTGACCTGTAATAATATGTATCACGAGGCACCGAAATAATATCCACTCTCTGATTTTGCAGATCATAGCTGCCTACCATCATAACATCCGAAAGCCCGTCGTTAAGTCCGAGCACGAGTATGTTCACCCTCTTGCTGTCCCTGAATTCTGCGGCAAACATGCTGTCCGGATCTATTACATAATCGAGCTCTTTCATCAGGCTCTGTTCACCCGAAAACAGGCGCATATTACCAAGCTTCGCCATAGCCATATTTGCAGGTATAAGTGCGATTGTAAAAATCACAAGCCATGCGACAAATATTTTTACAAAAAGCTCTCTCTTATTTTTATCTCCAAACAACCTGCCTGTTAAGCCTGGCTTCGCCTCATCCGTTTTTGAACCTCTGTTACCCATTATTCCTCATCTCTTTTCTCATTTCCGCTTTATAGTTTTCAACCCCCGGCTGGTCAAACGGGTCTATTCCCATCATCATGCCTGTTACAGCACATGTCATTTCAAAGAAATATACGAGCTGCCCGAAGTAATACGGAGTTATTTCGGGCACATCTATTCTTACCATGCCGATACCCGCTTTTTTGTGAGCTGCCGCAACGCCTGCCATGGCTATTTTATTTATATCATTCATACTGCGTCCGGCAAGCAGCTCTCCTGCATCATCCGGCACGACAATATCCTCATCCGGCATCTCAACATTTAACACGGTCTCAAAAAAAATCCTGCTGCCATCCTGTAAGAACTGCTCCATCGAATGAAGATCTGTGCTGAACGCAAGCGATGTCGGGAAAAGCCCCATACCGCCTTTACCCTCAGACTCACCGTAAAGCTGCCTCACCCAGCCGGCAAAGGCTTCGAGCTGCGGTTCATAATACTCCAATATTTCCACAGCTGTGCCACTTCTCATCATAATGAAACGCCCTATCGCATAATCAAGAAGTGTATTATTTATATTTTTCGATTCTATATCGCTTATATCCGTAAGTGCCGCAAAGTCGTTCATTGCGGCAGCAGCTCCGTCCAGCATATCCTTTATGTCAATGCCTGCTGCAGCAATCGGAAGAAGCCCCACAGGAGTAAGCACCGAATATCTTCCGCCAATGTTTTTCGGAACGATAAAATTTGCATATCCCTCTCTGTCAGCCTCTGCACGAAGCTCCCCCTTTTCGGCATCGGTTACAGCATATATTCTTTCGGCTGCTTCCTTTTCACCGTACTTTTTGATCAATGCCGCTTTAAAAATCGAAAAAGCCACCTTGATTTCCGTCGTGCTTCCCGACTTTGAAATCACACAAAGGCACACATCCTCGTTTTCCATATCACGCAGTATTCTTTTATGATATGTTCCACTTATATTATTTCCTGCAAATACTATGCGCACGCCGCTAGGCTTCTCACTGTTTTCACACACACCATGTGCCGATGCACTGCTCTCAGTGCCTGCGGTATGCTCTTTTATCGCTCTTTCCTGCATCGCCGTTATAGCCGCACATGCGCCGAGATATGAGCCACCTATTCCGATTACCACAAGCATCGAGCATTTGCCTTTTATCTCCTCGGCAGCTTTGATTATAGCATCAAGCTCCTGCCTGTCATATTCATCAGGCAATCTCACCCAGCCGGTATAATCAAGCATACCGCTGCGAAGTATTCTTACTTTATCCGTTGCTTCTTCCTTCAAAGCATCAATATCATGCTGTGCTGTTCCCAAATCTGCGATATTTATCTTTAAATCCATCTGCTTCCTCATCTATTTCTGTGCACTGTATGTCGGCACCACCGTTTCAAGCCAGCTCTTTGCATCCATATCGTTCAGCTTGGACACCTCCGCAATTTCAGCTTCCAGATTGTGTCCGTCTGTTTCATCAAGAAGCCTTACAAGCTTAGGTGAGCCCGGCAGCGGATGTTCAACAAATATTTTCTGATGTGCTGTTTTTTCAACATTATCTTCATTTATAAGAAGCTCCTCATAGAGCTTTTCACCCGGTCTCAGACCTGTGATTTCAATATCAATATCAACATTCGGAACATACCCCGAAAGCCTTATAACATTCTCCGCCAGATCCATTATTTTTACCGGTTCGCCCATATCAAGCACAAATACTTCACCGTCGGAAGCGTATGCGCCTGCTTGTATAACAAGCTGAACAGCCTCCGGAATCGTCATGAAATATCTCGTTATATCAGGATGTGTTACCGTAACCGGCCCTCCGTTTTCGATCTGCTTTCTGAAAATTGGGATTACCGAGCCATTGCTTCCGAGAACATTTCCAAAACGCACCGCTGCATAGCTTGTTCTCGATTTCCTGCTTTTTTCCTGAAGTATCATTTCACCGGCACGCTTCGTAGCTCCCATAACATTAGTCGGATTTACAGCCTTGTCTGTCGAGATCATGACGAGCTTCGTAGCCGCATATTCATCAGCAAGGTCTATCATGTTTTTCGTGCCTATTATATTATTTTCGATTGCTTCCTTAGGATTTTTTTCCATCAGAGGCACATGCTTGTGTGCCGCTGCATGGAAAATGACATGCGGTTTATATTTTTCAAACATGTCACGCATAGTATCCTTATCTTTTACCGAGCCTATAACGAC
>CAYRZK010000017.1:0-9637 GCA_964428785.1 uncultured Oscillospiraceae bacterium
GCAAGAATTTTTCTCTTTTGCCATGCTTTTTCAAATCGAAGTAAGCGCAAGCTGCGCCATGCGCCTTTAGTCTGCCGGTCGTGAAAGCCTTTTCATATACTTAGAATTTCGTCAAATGTCGAATGGTTTAGCAATGGGTAAGCTTATATCAACACACAATTATTGCCCCATCGCCTTGTCTTAACGCTCTTCCCTGTGCTAAAATAAGAACTGCAATTAAGCAAATAATCCTTTGCTGCGGCAAATACATACGAAATCTTGGTAACGAAGCAAAAAGCAGGCCGATTATCGCTGCCGGCTTAAAGTCCGTGCTTCCTTATCACATTTTTTAGAATGACGCAAGCAGCATTTTCAAGAATACAAGGGGAATATTATGAACACAGGTATTAACAATAGAAAACACTTTATCATCGGCTATATAGGCTCCGACAGACTCGGCGCCGGTAAAGCGCTTGCCGAAGAGCTCGGCTGTCCGCTTCTCGTCATGAATGACGAAATCGAAAGGCTTGACGGCAGGAAAATATTCAGAATCGTCATGATAAACGGAGAACATGCCTATAGAAATATGGAATTTGAAATGCTTTCAAAACTGATAAATCCGAGCTATGATCACGGACTTGCCAAGGACGAAGCATATCCTGACGAGCTCGTTGTCATATGCGGCGACGGTGTCATCCTCGATGCCATGGCATATGAGCTTCTCGAAGCACAGCACTGCATCTTTGTCGACGAAAGCCCCGAAGTCCTCTGGGACAGAGTCAAGGATGATAAATCCATACCTTACTTTTTCATGGCAAATGCCGAACCTACCGAAAAGAAGAAGAACTTCATGGAGCTGTATGATATCCGCAGACCTCTTTACTTGCACCTTGCTTCAAAATAGCCATGCATGTATGCTTACGCAATGTGCAGATGCTCTTCATAGACGCTCTTTATATCGCTGTGCATTTATGCTGATATATTTTGGCATTTGTGATATAATGCTTCTTGATAATATCGCATGGATTTAATGCTTAAATCAGCGCTATTATACATTAACAATAATTGGGAGAAAAGATGAGAATGAAAATTTTACCTAATGTTGTGCCCGCTTGTAAAATATATGGGGCACTTAAATATCTGAACAAATACAAAAAACAAATACTCGAAAGCCGCCAAGCCGGCGATTTTGAACAGGAGCGTGACGCTGTTCGCAATGCACTGGACACATGGAGTCATAAGCTTCTCGATGCATTTAACATAAACCTTATAGTGAACGGTAAGGAAAATCTTCCGCAAGAAGGATCTGTTGTTTTTGTAGCCAATCATCAGGGATACGGAGATATCCCGGTATGCTGTGCTGCGCTGTCTACGATACAGTTTGGCTTCGTTGCCAAGGAAGAGCTGCTCAAGGTTCCGCTTTATGGTGAATGGATCATGAATATACGAAGCGTACCCATCAAAAGAGGCGATGCCCGTGAATCACTCAGAGCCATCAACAAAGGGATAGAATATATCAAGGACGGCTTTTCTCTCGTTATTTTCCCAGAGGGCACAAGAAGTCAGGGTAAACCGCTCAAGGAATTCAAAAAAGGAAGTCTCAAGCTTGCTACCAAGCCCGGAGTTCCCGTTATTCCGGTCACGATAGACGGCACACCTGCGATATTTGAAGAGCGAGGCATCGTAACAAGCAATCAAACCGTTACGGTCACAGTCCATCCCGCTATCGCTACTGCCGGCATGAGCAAGGACGAGCAAAACAGCCTTGCTGAGCGTGTTCAAAAAATCATCGAAACCGCTCTGCCCGAATCAATGCATTACAAGCCGGAGCAATAAATGCTTGTGCTTACGCATGTGATATGTTCAGCCACCCAATAGTTCGGCAGGCTGATATTTTAACCATTTATAAAAATGCGCCGCCTGCGGACACGACCTCCGGCAGCAGCGCATTTATTTTATTTCACATTAATATTACAGCATTTCGATTATCATATCTTTAGGCACGGCGCCGATCTGCTTCTTCACTACTTCACCGTTTTCAATAACCATAAGCGTCGGAATACTCATGACTCCATATTTAATCGCAAGCTCCTGCTGTTCGTCCACATTGATCTTGCCTACTTTAATATCTGTTCTTTCCTCTGCGATTTCGTCAACAAGCGGCGATACCATCCTGCAAGGGCCGCACCAGCTTGCCCAAAAATCGACAAGTACTTTCTTATCGCTCTTCAACACTTCGTTCTCAAAATTTTCTTTTGTTAATGTAATTACTGACATATCTTTACCTCTCTGCTATTTGTATTTATCTCCTATTGGCTTTTGCATTTCCTATTTATACTTATATAATATCCTGTATTTTGTCTTTTAAACACCATTATCTGTCATTTTGGCACTTTTCCGACGCTCCATCGCCTTTTACCGAAAAGCACTTATTCGGCTGCTTCCAATAAGGCTGTATGGGAATAATACCGACATAGGGTATCTGCCTTTAACAATTTTTATTATATGATTGAATGAATAAATGATGCAGTGAGTAAACTATCTCTGTTGTGGTAATTACTATATTCCCGATATTTGCATCCCTGGTGAAAATAGACCCATCGGTAAATGGGGACGGATTCATAGAGATTACATCAAGGAATATCGACCTGTGCTTTATAATCAACTGTGCCTTAATGGTGCGTTGTGGACATGTCCGGCTGATTTGAACAAGCAGGCACAGAGTCGTCTTGTTCTTATCATCGAGCAGATGAAATCTCTTTTTGTCATGCACGCCATTTAAATATTCATCTTTTCGTGATACAATATTTTCAAGCAAAGAGAATTCTTACAATGGCTGTTTCATATAAGAAGTTATTTCACCCACTGATCGATTTAGGCATGACAAATGTCTATCTGATGGAGAAAAGCGGTTTTAGTGCAAATACCATCACAAAACTGAAACGAAATCAGCATATTTCCCTTGATTCAGTTGAGAAGATATGTACTGTAATGGATTGCGGTGTGGATAATATTTTTGAATTTGTTCCAGATAGAACGGAGGACGCATAATGGATAAAAAGAGAGTCAGTCAAATCAAAGAGCAATACGATCTTGTAGTCCATAATGACCGTACAAGTAACATTGAATTTTGGTATGCTCGTGAATTGATGCCGTTACTTGGCTATGAACATTGGGAAAACTTTGATAAGGCTATATTTCGTGCAATGGACTCCTGTGAAACCAGTGGCATTACAGTGTCCGACCATTTTCGTGAGGTCACGAAAATGGTCCAACTGGGTAGCGGCTCTAAGCGGCAAATAAAGGACTATATGTTGACTCGATATGCCTGCTATTTGGTTGCACAAAACGGTGATCCGAAAAAAGAAGAAATTGCTTTTGCTCAAAGTTATTTTGCTGTCCAGACGAGAAAACAGGAGCTGATAGAGGAACGCATTGCTTTTATTGAACGCACTGAAGCTCGTGGAAGATTGCGTGAGTCCGAAAAGCGGCTTTCCCAAAACATCTATGAGCGTGGCGTTGATGACGCTGGATTTGGTCGCATTCGTTCCAAAGGAGATCAAGCACTTTTTGGCGGTCATAGCACAATGGAAATGAAAGCACGCCTTGGCGCAAAGGATAATCGACCACTGGCAGATTTTCTTCCTACTTTGACTATAGCAGCAAAGAATCTGGCAACAGAAATGACCAATTACAATGTGGAAGAAAAGAACCTAAAAGGTGAGCATGCAATCACCGGTGAACATGTACAGAATAATCGTTCTGTCCGTGAAATGCTCGGTCAGCGTGACAGCCTTAAAGGGGCATCAATCTTACTATAAAACATGGCGAATTCGTGGCGATCATGGGCTCATCTGGTTCTGGTAAATCCACATTTATGCACATACTCGGCTGTCTTGACAGACCGTCAAGCGGTGAATATCTACTTTCGGGCATCAATATCAAGGATCAGTCGGACGATGAGCTTTCATATGTCCGAAATATGAAAATAGGCTTTGTTTTCTAGTCGTTCAACCTCATACCACGCACCTCTGCGCTTAAAAATGTCGAGCTGCCCATGGTATATGCCAAAGTTCCCGCACATGCAAGGCGTGAAAGAGCGCTCAAGCTTCTCGAAAGCGTCGGACTCGGCGAACGCAGCTCTCATATGCCAAACGAGCTCTCCGGCGGACAGCGCCAGCGTGTTGCCATAGCACGAGCCCTCGCAAGCAACCCTCCGATCATACTTGCCGACGAGCCTACCGGCAACCTCGACTCTCAGGCATCGATTGAAATCATGGAAATATTCACACGGCTTAATCGTGAAGAGGGAAATGCCGTTGTAATCGTCACGCACGAGCCTGATATTGCGGAATTTACCGACAGAATCATAGTTTTTCGTGACGGCATTATCACGGAGGATCGCCCGACTGCACGCAGCAAACGCTACGAAAAAGGAGGCTGCCCATGCTTTTAACAGAAAACATTAAGCTTGCGGTTAACGCCATACGCATCAACAAGATGCGTTCGTTTCTTACGATGCTTGGAATTATCATAGGCATCAGCTCGGTAATTGCCATCACCTCCATCGATTCAAGTGCACAGGGTGCAATAGAAAGCGAATTTGAAAGCGTCGGCAGCGGATATCTCAGTATTATGCCAAACTGGTATTCTGACGATGAAATCACAGACGATATATACTTCACATGGGATGATGCCGGCGGCAAGCCCAATATCATCATTCCGAAAAAGGCTGCGATAAATCTTTTCGGTAAGGAGGATGTTGTCGGGATGACTCTCCCCGTCACCGTGCTTGACATGCAGACAGATATGAATATTGTCGGTGTATACGATGTTCCTCAGACTATCTTCACTGCCATGGACACAAGCACAAGATACACCTGCTACACTGCCTACTCCGCTATATCACGCAGTGACTGGAGCACGGCATATCTTGAAATCTATGCGGACGATTCCAAGGATATAGAAGCACAGGCACTCTCATTCATAGCATATCTTGAGCGCTATCGAGATGCTCCGCCTAATACATATATGTACGAATCCGCCGAAGGTCAGATGCAGATGATTAACGAAATGTTAGGCTATCTCTCGGTCGCCATAGGCGCAATAGCCGCTATATCGCTCCTGATAGGCGGCATAGGGATAATGAACATCATGCTCGTATCCGTAACGGAGCGAACAAGAGAAATCGGTATCAGGAAGTCTCTCGGTGCAAGAACCAAGGATATACTCGTACAGTTTCTCATAGAAGCAATGATCCTCTCCGTATTCGGCGGTATTATCGGTACGCTTCTCGGTATCGGTATTACAGCGGCGGGTACGCTCATTGCAGGTGTACGCCTTGTTATAAATCCTATATCCGTAATACTTACAGTAGCGTTTTCGGGAGCAACGGGGCTGTTCTTCGGTCTTTTCCCCGCAAGAAAAGCAGCAAAGCTCGATCCGATAGAAGCCCTGCGCTACGAATAATCATATATCGCAATATGCAGTCCGGTATTTTCCGGACTGTTTCTTTCTTATAATATATATCAAATACTTTTTCACAAACACTTCACATTGTACAGCCCGTTTCCTGCTTTAATTTTTTTAAAATTTATGGTATGATTAAACTTTAAGTGGCAAGCTTTTTGATATTTCGGGACATCACAAGAAGCATTATACTGCATAATAAAAAAGTCGCTGCGCCAATTAGACCTTCAGCAGTTAACTTTCTTGATATTTCGGAGATATCGCAAGCGATACTCCTCCATAATAAGAAAGTCGGCTGTGCCAATTAAATTTCCAACAGAATACTTTCTTGTTATTCCGGCAATATCGCAAGCGATATCGCCTACATAATAAAAATAACCACATATGGTAATAATTCAAAAGGGAGATGATTTGTATTGATAAAAAAATTATCAAAAGCGATACGGGAGTATAGGAAGCCCGCTATTCTCTCACCGATATTCATCGCTGGAGAGATCATTTTGGAATGTATTTTGCCTCTCATCACAGCAGGGCTGATAAACAGTATCCGTACGGGATGCGATATGGCACTAATAGCCAAAAACGGCTTCTTACTCATAGTAATTGCTGTTCTTTCATTGATGTGCGGTGCACTCGCAGCCGTATACAGCGCAACGGCATCCGTCGGTTTTGCGACCAACCTCAGACATGACCTCTTTCAAAAGGTGCAGAGCTTCTCATTTGCCAACATCGACAAATTTTCGACGCCCTCGCTTGTTTCAAGGCTGACTACGGATGTTTCCAATGTTCAAATGGCATTCATGATGATCATCCGAATAGCCATCCGAAGCCCTTTAATGCTTATCTTTTCGGTAGTCTCGGCAATTATCGTCGGCAAGAAGCTCGCATGGATATTCGTCGGAACCATCCCCGTGCTTTTCTTCGGACTTCTTATCATTTCAAGGCTTGCAATGCCTATCTTTAAGTCCGTATTTGCGAAATACGACAACATGAATGCTTCCATTCAGGAAAATGTCAAGGCAATGCGTGTTGTCAAGAGCTTTGTAAGAGAAGATTTTGAAACAAATAAGTTCGTCGCAACCTCCGATGACATAAGGGGCGATTTCACCAAAGCCGAATCCATTCTCGCTTTCATGAACCCTCTTATGCAGCTTTGCATTTACTGTGCAACAATACTTATTTCATTCTTTGCGGCAAAATTCATCGTTGAAAGCGGAGCAAGCTATATCGATGTCGGCAGTCTTACAAGTATGCTCACATACTCCATGCAGGTGCTCATGAGCCTTATGATGCTTTCGATGATTATGGTAATGCTCACGATGTCGGCAGCCTCGGCAAAGCGTATCGTGGAAGTTCTTGATGAAGAAAGCACTATAAGCAATCCGGCAAATCCCGTAACGGAAGTTCCTGACGGCAGCATTAGTTTTGAAAACGTAAGCTTCAAATATTCTGCCGATGCAGATAAGACAGCGCTTTCAAACATCAATCTCGATATCAAATCCGGACAGACAGTCGGTATCATCGGCGGCACAGGCACAGGTAAGACCTCGCTCATACAGCTCATTTCAAGGCTTTATGACGCTACCGAGGGCTGCGTAAAGGTCGGAGGCATAGATGTCAGGGATTATGATCTCGATGTTCTCCGCAGACAGGTGTCCGTTGTGCTCCAGAAAAATGTTCTTTTCTCCGGCACTATCAAGGACAATCTCCGTTGGGGCGACAAAAACGCAAGCGATGAGGAAATCGTTCGTGTATGCAAGCTTGCTCAAGCAGATGAATTTGTTCAGAGCTTTCCGGATAAATACGACACGCACATAGATCAGGGCGGGAACAATGTTTCGGGCGGTCAAAAGCAGCGACTTTGCATCGCTCGTGCACTACTGCAAAAACCTAAAATCCTTATACTCGACGACTCCACTTCTGCTGTTGACACCAAGACCGACTCTCTTATAAGAGCGGCATTCAAGACCGAAATCCCTGACACGACAAAGATTATAATCGCTCAGCGTATTTCATCTGTCGAAGATGCCGATCTTATCGTTGTAATGGACAACGGCGAGATTGAAAATACAGGAACACACGCAGAGCTTCTTAAGAACAGCGAAATCTACCGTGAGGTATATTTCTCACAGAACAAGGGAGGTGAAGCAAATGAATAAAAAAGAAAAAGGTATGCGCCCAAAGATGAGCAAGGCCGGAATCAAGAGACTGCTTACATTTCTCTTCAAGGATTATCCGACAGCAATGGTCATCGTAACAATATGTATAGTGCTTTCGGCAGCGATCGGTGCACTCCCGTCCATCTATATCAAAACCATCACCGCATATATAGAGGAGGGACTTCTCGCAGGCTTCCCTGCTATTAAGAGCAAGCTTTTCAGCACTATAGCAATCATGGTTTCACTTTATGTCATAGCGCTCATTGCATCATTTGCACAGGCGCAGATTATGGCTCGTGTTACTCAGGGATTTCTTCATAATATGAGAACAAGAATGTTCGCAAAGATGCAGAAGCTTCCGATCAGCTATTTTGACAGGCGCAGCGACGGCGATATCATGAGCCATTATACAAACGACATTGATACTCTCCGCCAGCTCATATCGCAAAGCCTGCCCAACCTTTTCAACTCGCTGCTTACGGTAATCGTTCTCATTTCAGTAATGCTTTATTACAGCATCCCTCTTATGCTTGTACTTTTCTTCGGAATTATCCTTATGGCGATAACTACGAAAAAGGTCGGCGGAAATTCTGCCAAATACTTCATAAAGCAGCAACATTCGCTCGGTACTCTCGAGGGATATATCGAAGAAATGATGCACGGTCAAAAGGTAGTAAAAGCATTCTGCCACGAAGAAGAGTCTCAGGAGGGCTTTGATGCACTCAACCAAGCATTTTGTGATGACTCCACGACGGCAAACAGATACGGAAACATTTTCGGCCCTATCATGATGAACATCGGCAATATTCTCTATGTTCTTGTAGCATTTATGGGCGGTATTCTTGTGACATCGGGCGGTAAGCTTTCAAACATTTCCCTTGAGCTCCTGTTTTCAAGTGGAAGCATCACAGGCCCTCTCTCGGTAGCTGTAGTAGCATCATATCTAGGCATGGTAAAGCAGTTCACCGGAAGCATCAACCAGATGTCACAGCAGATAAATTCGGTCGCAATGGCAATAGCCGGCGCAGAGCGTATTTTCGCACTTCTTGACGAGGAAGAGGAAACAGATGACGGCGATGTAACTCTCGTAAACTGCCGCATCGAAAACGGCAAGCTTATCGAATGTGAAGAGCATACCGGCACTTGGGGCTGGAAAATCCCGATGAGCGCAGCAGAATACAAGGAAAGGACCACACATATTATCGAAAAAGATAATGAAGAGCTTACGGAGCAGGAGCTTATCGAACTCAGCTCAGGTAACAAGCTTGCAGGCATAACAACATATTACGACGAGGGCTATGCGCTTGCGGAGGTGCGTGGCGATGTGCGCCTCTCAAATGTTGATTTCGGTTATAGCGAAGATAAACAGGTGCTCTACGATGTTTCGCTTTTCGCAAAGCCGGGACAAAAAATCGCCTTTGTAGGCGCAACGGGCGCCGGCAAGACGACTATTACAAATCTAATAAACAGATTTTACGATATTGCGGACGGCAAGATCAGATATGACGGCATCAACATCAATCGTATCAAAAAAGCCGACCTGCGACGAAGCCTCGGTATCGTGCTTCAGGATGTAAATCTTTTTACCGGCACAGTTATGGAAAATATCCGTTACGGCAGGCTCGATGCTACCGATGATGAATGTATAGCAGCCGCCAAGCTTGCCAATGCCGACAGCTTCATAAGGAGACTTCCGAACGGATATGATACAGAGCTTGCCGGAGCTGGCGCCAATCTCTCGCAGGGTCAAAGGCAACTCCTGTCCATCGCCCGTGCCGCTGTTGCGGATCCACCGGTAATGATTATGGACGAAGCTACTTCATCCATAGATACTCGTACCGAAAGCCTTGTTCAGAGAGGCATGGATGCACTCATGAAAGGGCGTACGGTATTCGTTATCGCTCACAGGCTCTCGACAGTGCGTGACAGCAATGCAATAATGGTTCTCGACCACGGGCACATTATAGAGCGAGGCGATCACGACGGTCTTATCGGGCAGCATGGCACTTATTACCAGCTGTATACAGGCG
>CAYRZK010000018.1:0-9563 GCA_964428785.1 uncultured Oscillospiraceae bacterium
TTCTGGCAACAGAAAATCAGTAAGTGAAAATAATATATGTAACTGAGATAAAATGTCGGTCTAAATCACATGAAACTTAACTAAAAAGAGTTAATAACATCGATTCTGGAGCCGAGTTGAGGAGAAAAAGGTAAAAACGCATCGAAACTCGGAGCAAATAGTGTAAAAATTGGCGAAAAGTTCGCTAATGTACGGACTTTTCGCTTTTTTTAAAATTCCGTTACAAAAAAGTTGGGACAATGTGTTTACATCAAAAAGTGAAAATAGTATAATTTAAATATTGGAAAAAATACTACTTTAAAGAAAAAGAGTATATCAAAGGAGAGGAAAAAATGAAAAAGCTTTTAGCAGTTTTACTCGCACTCGTAATGGTATTCAGCTTTGTGGCATGCGGCGGCGGAGATGACAGTGACGACACAGGTCTCAATGCAGATGCAGAGCTCAAGGTAGGATACATATTTATCGGACCTATCAATGACGGTGGATTCACTCAGTCAATGTACGAAGGAGCCGTTGCTTCAAAAGAACATTTTGCAGGCAAAATGGATTTCATCTATCGTGAAAATGTTCCTGAAGATACTCAGGAAGTAAAGAGCACAGCGCTCAATATGATCGATGAAGGCTGCAATGTAATCATGGCTTGCTCATTCGGTTTCGGAGATGCTATGAACGAACTCAGCGCAGAATATCCTAACATCACATTCCTTCATTTCTCAGGATATATGAAGAACGATACTAACTTTGATAACTGGTTCGGTTCAATGGAAGAAGCAAGATACTTAACAGGTATGGCTGCAGCTGCTGTAACAGAATCAAACATTCTCGGTTATGTAGCAGCTCACCCTTATACAGAAGTACAGATCGGTATCAATGCATTCACACTCGGCGCTCAGGCTGTAAATCCTGATGTTGAAGTAAAGGTTGTTTACATCAATACATGGGGCGATGCAGAGCTCGAAAAGACAGGTGCTGAACAGCTCCTCGATGCAGGCGCAGATGTTATTTGCTACCACGCAGACTCAACGGCAGCTCAGCTCGCAGCAGCTGAAAGAGGCGCATGGGCTATCGGCTGGAACTATCCTAAGAACGATGCAGGCGACAAGTACCTCACAGCAGCTTACTGGAATCCGGAAGTTTACTTCAACTATGCACTCCAGTCGGTTCTTGACGGAACATTTGCTCCTGAGTCATATTACGGAACAATGCAGGACGGACTTATCGCTATCGATGAAGTAAACGAAGCTGTTCCTGAAGATGTAAGAGCTCAGATCGCTGATATCAAGGCTAAGATGGAAGCAGGCGAGTTCCATGTATTCACAGGTCCTATCACTTATGATGACGGAACAGTACTCTGCGAAGCAGGCGAAACTCTTGACAGAGCAGGTATCTGGAGCATCACAAACGAAATTCAGGGCGTAAGCGCTATCTAATTCTTGCGGTTGTGAAAACAAAGCATTATTAAGTTAATTAAGGTGTTTTATATGGTTAAAGGGACCGTCATTGAGGCAGTCCTTTTAACTGCGTTTTTGGAGGATAATATGCAAAGGCAGATTGCAATAGAAATGCGAGGCATCACTAAATCATTCGGCGACAAAAAAGCCAATGAAGATGTGAACCTACAGGTGTATGCGGGCGAGGTACATGCGCTTCTCGGCGAAAACGGAGCGGGAAAAACCACGCTTATGAATATGCTTTCGGGCATATATACGCCGGATGAGGGCGAGATTTACATAAATGGTGAAAAGGTGACTTTCCACTCACCGGCAGATTCGATAAAGCTCGGCATAGGCATGATTCATCAACACTTTAAGCTGATAGATGTCATGACAGCTAAAGAAAATGTAATAATAGGGCAAAAAACAAGCTTTTTCACTAAGGGCAAAGCTCTCTCCAAAGAAATCAAAGCTCTTTCAGATAAATATGGTCTTGATATAGATCCTGATAAAAAAGTATATGAAATGTCTGTCGGAGAAAAGCAGACATTGGAAATTATCAAGGTACTCTACAGAGGCGCTAAGATTCTTATTCTCGATGAGCCGACGGCAGTGCTTACACCCCAGGAAATTCAGAAGCTTTTTAAGGTTATAAACAATATGAAAAAACAGGGCTGTGCGATCGTAATAATTACGCACAAGCTCAACGAAGTAATGGAAATTTCAGATCGTGTTACTGTGCTCCGAAAGGGCAGATCGATAGAAACGGTAGTTACCAAGGAATCGAGCATACCTAATCTCATCGAAATGATGGTGGGCAAGAAAATGGATCTGGCGATTACAAGAGAAAAAGTGCAAAAAGGCTTGCCTATCTTAAAGCTTGACGGTGTGACCGTAAAAAATGATGATGGCAAGGAAATGCTGTCAAATGCAAGCTTTGAGCTTTCACGTTATGAGATACTAGGAGTGGCTGGAGTTGCGAACAGCGGACAGAAGGAGCTGTGTGAGGTTATTGCAGGGCTTGCAAAGTCGGACAAGGGCAGGATATATTTCGAGGACGAAAATATTGTCGGAAAAACACCTCGTGATATTATAAAGCTCGGAATAAGAATGGGATTTATTCCGGAGGACAGACTTGGTATGGGGCTTGTCGGCGGTATGGATATTGTTCATAATATCGTGCTTAAGGATTATCAAAATCAGCCCGGAATATTGCTCAGACGAGGTCCGTGCATAGAAAAGGCAAAGAAGATTGTCGATGCACTTGACATTCTTACACCGAGTATCAATACGCCGGTAAAGAAGCTTTCCGGCGGAAACATTCAGAAAGTATTGCTCGGTCGTGAAATAGACTCGGCGCCAAAGGTGCTTATTACGGCATATCCGGTAAGAGGTCTTGACATCGGCGCATCGCATAAGATATATGATCTTCTTAATGAACAGAAAAAGAGCGGCGTGGGAGTGCTCTTTGTCGGCGAGGATCTCGATGTGCTTATGGAGCTTTGCGATCGTATCATGGTGCTCTGCCACGGCGAGATTACGGGAATAGTTGATCCGACAAAGGTTTCAAAGGAAGATATCGGTCTGCTTATGACAGGTCAGAAATTAGAAGAGGAGGCGGCGGTATGAATGTAAGAATTACAAAGCGTGCGGATATGCCGAGAAAACAGGAATATTGTGTGCGTATTATTGCAGTGCTGCTGTCAATAGTATTTGCGGGGATTATTCTGTTGGCTTTCGGGCTTAATCCTATTCAGATTTTTGCCACTATCATCAAAGGCTCTGTAGGCAGCAAGATAAGATTACAGCAGACAGCAATCAGATGTATACCGCTGCTCATAACATCGCTCGGCATCATGGTGGCATTTAAAATGAAATTTTGGAATATCGGAGCGGAAGGTCAGATAACTATGGGAGCGCTCGGTGCCACATGGGTGGCACTCAATTTCCCGGAAACGCTTCCGGCACCGCTCATGCTCGGTGCAATGATGATTGCGGCAGTCCTGTGCGGCGGCTTTTGGGCATTTATTCCTGCGATTTTCAAAGCAAAGATGGGGACAAACGAAACTATCTTTACGCTTATGATGAACTATATTGCAATTAAATTCGTTACATATCTCCAGTACGGTCCTTGGATGGATCCAAATGCCGGCGGATTTCCTAAGATTGCCAAGTTTTCTGCAAACGCAGTGCTTCCGTCAGTATTTGGGGTGAATATAGGCTGGATATTCGCACTGATTTTCGTAGCACTCGTATTTTTCTTCATGAATTATACGAAAAAAGGCTATGAGATCGCTGTAATAGGAGAATCGGTAGAAACTGCACGATATGCAGGCATGAATATCGGACGGATTATAATCGTAGCGACATTTATTTCCGGCGGGCTCTGCGGCATCGTTGGAATGATTCAGGCTTCTGCTATTGAAAAGACGCTTATTTCCGGTATTGCTGCCGGCTATGGATTTACGGCAATTATACCGGCATGGCTTTCGAGGCTCAATGCGATAACCAATTTCTTTATCTGCATAGCATTTGCAATGCTTATTCAGGGCGGAAATTATTTACAGGTATCTATCGGAGTATCAAGTGCGGTAGCGTCTATCGTGCAGGGAGTAATTTTGTTCTTTGTTCTCGGTTCGGAATTTTTTATTCAGTATAAGGTGAACTTCGGAAGCGGTTCAAAAAAAGCATCGAAGGAGGTGGCATAGGATGGAAGGTTTCTTAGCAGCTTGTGTTGTAGCAGGTGTTCCTCTTTTATTTGCTACTGTAGGTGCACTTATCACCGAAAAAGTAGGAAACAGCAATCTCGGTGTTGAGGGAATGATGCTTATGGGTGCGGTAATGGCATATGTTACTGCAATGTCAACAAAAAATCCGATACTGACTGTGATTGTTGCGGCAGTAGCGGGTGCAGCAGGCGCATTGATTTATGGCATTTTGACTATCAGCCTTAAAGCTAATCAGATAGTAACAGGGCTTACGCTTACGATTTTCGGGACAGGCTTTGCGAAGTTTGTAGGGCAGCCGTATCTCGGAAAAGCAGTTCCGTCGGAAGTAACGAATTTCTTTGCGAAGAAAGCGATCCCGCTTCTCGGAGACATCCCGTTCTTTGGGTCGGTTTTCTTCCGTCAGGATGTATATGTATATCTTTCATATATAGTGGTAATTGTTGCGGCGATTTATATGTATAAAACAAGATGGGGAACGAACCTCAAAGCCGTCGGTGAAAATACTGCGGCTGCTGATGCGTCCGGCATAAATATTACGCTTTATAAGTATATTCATGTGCTTATCGGCGGCGCCCTTTCGGGGCTTGGTGGGGCATATCTTTCAATCGTTCGTATTCCTTTATGGCAGGAGGATGTAGTAAACGGAAGAGGCTGGATTGCTGTTGCACTCGTTATTTTCGTGGCATGGAATCCAATCAAGGCGTTTTTCGGTTCGATTCTTTTCGGCGGACTTTCGATCGCCGGTATGAAATTGCAGGTGCTCGGCGTTGGTATTTCACAGTATTTGTTTGATATGATACCTTACCTTGCAACAATTGTTATCGTAATATTAAGTACACACAAGAAGAGAAAGGAGAGTCAGCCTCCGGCAGACTTGAGCAATAATTATTTCCGTGAGGAAAGATAGTACTCAAAATCGGCATTTATGGGAAAGACAAAATTAGTAAGTTATACAAAAGAAGATGTTTGGAAAGTAAATCTTATTGCATTATGGCTGTCACAGCTTTGTATAAACATGGGGTATGGACTGGCGCTGCCGTTCATACCGTATCATCTTGAAGCGATGGGCAATCTTACGGCAGATGAGCTCAGCTTCTATACAGGGCTTTCGTCAAGTATTCCGGCGGCGGCAATGGCGATAGCATCGCCGTTTTGGGGGAAGATGTCTGACAGATATGGTCGTAAAAGTATGCTGATAAGAGCTATTGTATGCGGTTCAATCGCTCTGTTTTTCATGGGAGCGGCGAAAAGCATTCCTATGTTTATGGTGTTCAGAGTGTTCCAGGGATTTTTCACAGGTTCATTCCCGGCATCAATGGCACTTGTGTCAGCGAATACACCTGATAAAAACCTTTCACAGGCGATAGGCTTTATGACCTCATCGAGCTTTCTCGGATATGCAATAGGCCCTGTAATCGGCGGATTTCTATGCAATTATTTCAGCTATACGGCATGCTTTTATATAGGAACGATTATAAATACGATGGGTTTGGTCGTATGTATTGTCGTAAAAGAGCTGCCGGGAACATACGGTAAAGAGCTTATCGAGGAGCGTAAACGCAAAAAAGCCGAGGGCAAGAATACCGGTGGTATGATGTCCGCAGGAGTGCTTCTTATTCTTGTAACGGTGCTGTTCATGAGGCTTTCGAGAACAGTATTCCAGCCGTTTATTCCTTTGTATGTAAGAGAAGTGCTCGGCGGTATGGATGGTGCGACTACATATATAGGAATACTCAATGGTGCCGTATGTGTTACTACAGCAGTAGCATCGGTGACAATAGCAAGACTGGGAGATAAGTATGATAAATTCAGCTTCACGGCGGTGTTAACAACCATTGCGCTGGCATTTACTGTAGTTATCTGCTTCAATATGCCGCTTTGGTGGTTCATCATCGGATATGGTGCATACTTCTTCTTTATAGGAGCGGTAGAGCCTGTAGCGACTTCGGCGGCTTCGGAGATTGTAGATCCGGGTGTGCTCGGAGTGCTGTTCGGATGGCTTAATACGGTAAGCTCGCTCGGACAGATGTTTGCACCTATGGTGGGTACGGCATTGTCCGTGGCTATGGGTACTCGTGAGATCCTGATTGCGATGCCTGCGTTTACATTGCTTGAGCTTATCACAACGCTTGCACTTGTGGCTTATGCCAAGAAAAAAAGAGCTGTAAGCGAATAATAGATTTGACTTTTGATTTGTGCTGCTGCGGAGGCTGTAAATCGGCTGCTCCGCAAATTCTTGAATCCGGTTTCGTATTCACATGATTTAAATTATTTAATTCTTAAGGTATATGCTTTAAAAAAGAGGGTGAAAATAAATTTGGAAAAGAAAGAGACAGTATTAACCAAAGAAGCAATTTGGAAGAAAAACTTATATGCGATGTGGGCGTCTCAGTTTCTTGTAAATATGGGCTTTGGGCTTGCGATGTCGTTTATCCCGTATTTCCTTGAAGAAATAACTACGCTGACCGAAAATCAGTTAAGCTTTTATACGGGCTTATCGTCAACAATTCCGTCTGCGGCAATGGCGATAGCATCGCCGTTTTGGGGAAATATGTCGGACAGATACGGTCGTAAGAAAATGCTTATGAGGGCATTGGTATTCGGTTCGATCACGCTTATACTTATAGGCTCGTCAAAATCGATTATATTTTTCCTGTTTGCGAGAGCATTCCAAGGATTTTTTACAGGCTCGGTGCCTGCAGCGATGGCGCTTATTTCGGCAAATACTCCTGAAAAGGAAATGACAAAGGCGCTCGGCTTTATGACATCGTCGTCGTTCCTCGGATATGCTATGGGGCCGCTTATCGGAGGCTTTGTCTGCGAATGGATAGGATATTCGGGATGCTTTTATGCAGGCTCGGTAGTAAACACCATAGGGCTTTTGCTCGTTGTGTTCTGCATTAAGGAGATACCGGGCACGTATGGCGCAGAGCTTGTTCAGCAGAGAAAAGCCAAGAAGGCGGAGGGCGAAAAAACCGGAGTACTTTCAACAGGCATTATTATGATTCTTGTAACGATGCTGTGCATGAGGCTTGCTCGTACTGTTTTTGGCCCGTTCCTTGCGATATTCGTGAGAGAAGTGCTTCAAACAATGGATGGAGCTACTCGCATGATAGGTATTATAAATCTTGTAACATGCGTATCGACGGCTACGGCATCGGTGACATTGGCAAGACTCGGAGACAGGTATGATAAGTTTAAGTATGCAGGTGTGCTTACGGTGCTGGCGTTTGCGGCAGCATGTCTTATGGGTGTGCCGACCGGAATATGGGCTTTTGTTGCATTTTACGGTCTCTTTTATTTCTTCGTCGGCGGAGTAGAGCCTGTGCTGACATCGGCGGCATCGGAGATCGTTGACGACAGCTCAAGAGGTGTTCTGTTCGGACTTTTGAATACTTGCAGCTCGCTCGGTATGATGCTTTCGCCGCTTCTCGGTTCGGCTGTTTCGGTAGCCTTTGGCGTAAGACAGATTATTTTTGTAGTTCCTGTATTTATTTTCCTTGAGGGAATTTCGACATTGGTTATGATTAAATATGCAAAGAAAAAGAGAATGGAGAGTGAAGCGTAATGGTATATGTTTTTCTGGCTGAGGGCTTTGAAGAGATAGAAGCGATTACACCTGTTGATGTTTTAAGGCGTGCGGGCATAGAAGCGCTTCTTGTAAGTACCGTTTCCGGAGAAAGGACTGTTACCGGCGCCCATGGGATTAAGCTTACGGCAGATATTTGCTTTGAGGATGCGAATTTTGATGAATGTAATATGATAGTGCTTCCGGGAGGACTTCCGGGGGCGACTAATCTTGGTGCACACAGTGGGCTTTGTGAGAAAATCAAGGAATTTGCAGATGCCGGTGAGGCAGGCGGTAAGTATGTTGCTGCTATATGTGCGGCACCGATGGTGCTCGGCAGGCTCGGAGTGCTTGAGGGCAGGATGGCTACAATTTATCCGGGCATGGAGGACGAGCTGGGCGGAGCTGTTCATATGAAAAATCGTGTTGTTGTTGATGAAAATATTATTACATCAAAAGGGCCGGGAACTGCGATGGAGTTTGCGGTGGAGCTTGCAGGAGTGTTAAAGGATAAGCTTGCGATGGCAACTTTGACATTTGATATGCTTATGCCTAAAGGACTTTTGTAATAATTTATCGAAGAGAAATGGATAGAAATATTAAGGTGGATTTACATATTCATACATGTTATTCAGACGGGGCTAATACTCCGTCTGAAATTGTATTGAGATATATGAAGCAGGGTTATGATGTGATTGCGATTACCGATCATGATACGGTGGACGGTGTTGCAGAAGCGATGAATACAGCGGCAGAGCTTACTGTACGGGCATGCGATATGCGGGCAGAGACTGCGGAGGGTGCATGTGGTGTGAAGCAGGGCTGGCATAAGAGGCTGTCTTGTGGCAGCGACGAGCACAGTATAGGTATAAGTGTAATACCGGGCATTGAGTTTTCGACACGAAATTCGGATGGTGTTGAGATGCATATTCTCGGATACGGGATAGATACGGGAAGCACTGCATTGCTGGCGAGGCTTGCGGATATAAGGGATGCACGGCGCAGAAGAAATGAAAAGCTAATACGGTATTTGGAGAGGTGCGGCTATCCGCTGACATATGACGAGCTTCTTGTCGGCAAGCGAGGCGATTATATAGGTAAGCCCGACTTCGGGCGTGCGATGGTGCGCCGGGGGTATTTGAAAGAACCGCATGAGATATTCACACCCGGTAAATATCTGGAAGCTCCGGAAGCAAAGAAGATTAAAAAGGATATGATAGATACGATAGAAGCGATAAGGCTTATACATGAATGTGGCGGTATATCTGTTCTTGCACATCCGGCAAAAATCAAAGAGATAGCTCCGTGCTACGGAGATACGGAGATGCAGCATTATCGAGATTTGAACAAGCTGCTTGATGTGATGATTCCGGCAGGGCTGGGCGGTATCGAGGCTTATCATTCCGATCATATGTGGGAACAGTCACAGCGGTATATCGCTATTGCTGAGGAGCGAGGTTTGATTTATACTAAGGGCTCGGATTATCATGGTGAAGATTTTAAGGTAAGAAGGTTATCGGATGAGATGATGTCAGCACCTTTGAAATGCGAAGATATGACATTATTGTTCAAACGCTGATGATGCGGAATGACTTAACCGACATTGCAGTGCGTCTGTGCAGGCTGTTTTAAGCTCAATGAGGAAAATAAGGAAGTAAATATTTTGATATTTTCAAACATATTGTCCGAGCAAAGCGATTGCCTTGTGATAAGGCGGTCTAACATAGTATTTGTGAGGAGCTTAATTGAAAATATAATTTTTCATATGAAAACAAGAAAAATATTGACAATAAATGGAAATGGTGCTAATATGAGAAATATAGTAAATGAAAT
>CAYRZK010000019.1:0-1365 GCA_964428785.1 uncultured Oscillospiraceae bacterium
CTTAAGAATATTTCGGAAATGTACGGCCCTAAGTTTGTGGTAAGCGTAAGCCTTGATAAGGAAGAAATGGTCGGCGTTGATTTCACTGATTTTGAAATTCTCAACTAATCATGAAGAACGATTTTTCGATTGACGAGATTGAAAAAATCATCAATAAGCGAGAGCCGGTAGTGCCGAAACGATATAAGACATTTTCGGTAATGATGCCGCTGGTTGAAACAGCCGGTGAAACGCATGTGCTCTTTGAGCTGCGTGCAAAGCATATGAAGACTCAGCCCGGCGAAGTGTGTTTTCCGGGAGGTAAAATCGAAGACGGCGAGACTGCATGCGAATGTGCTGTTCGTGAGACTTGTGAAGAGCTCGGATTGTGTGAGAATGATTTTGAAATCATTAAGCAGATAGACAGCAGTACAAATGCAAGCGGGATGATAATACATGCATTTTACGGCAGGATGAAAGAAGCTGCGCTTGAGAGAATAGTGCTTTCCGAGAACGAGGTGGACGAGGTGTTCCTTGTGCCGTTGAGCTTCTTTATAGGCAGTGAGCCTTATGTATGGACTGAGACTGTTGGAGTACGCAATCTCGATACATTCCCGTATGAAATGGTCGGATTTGATGAAAATTATAAGTGGGGAGATCGAGTAATGGAGGTGCCTATTTATAATTACGGAAAATACTGTATTTGGGGTATTACAGGTCGTATTGTGCGGAAGTTTGCGCAGATTTTGAGAGAATATGCGTGAGATAGGCATGACAAGAGAAGATAAGCTATAACAGAGACTGAATGAAAAACGGTCTCTGTTTTGTGTTTGTGCACCTGCATCGGTACGCAAACACAAAACAGAGCATTATAGCAGTACAGGAAAATGCTAGGCAAAAGGATATGCTAAAGCATGTCGGCAAACAGTAAAATTAAAGCAGGTAAGAAAGAATGAAAGTTGTATTAGAAAATCTAACCAAAAAATTTCCGTCTCGCAGCAAAGGCAGCAGCGATGTGGTAGCCGTAAACAATTTTAATTTTGAAATTCCGGACGGAAAGCTTATAGGACTTCTCGGCCCTTCGGGATGCGGTAAGAGCACATGCTTAAATCTGCTTTCGGGCTTGCAGGCTCCGACGAGCGGCAGGATCTATTTCGGAGAAAATGATGTTACGGATATTCCGCCGGAGAAGAGAGGAGTGGGACTTGTGTTCCAAAACTATGCCCTGTATCCGCATCTTACGGTAAAGCAGAATATCATGTTCCCTCTTCAAAATCTGAAAGGGGTAGACAAGTTGTCAAAAACTGAAATGGAAAAGAAGGTATCGGAAGCAGCGGAGCTTGTTCAGATAGGCAGCCTTATGGACAGAAAACCGAATGAGCTTTC
>CAYRZK010000019.1:1375-9516 GCA_964428785.1 uncultured Oscillospiraceae bacterium
AGCGAGTGGCGATAGCAAGAGCGCTTGTTAAAATGCCGCAATTGCTTCTTTTGGATGAGCCGCTTTCAAATCTCGATGCTCGTTTAAGACTGAGGACGAGAGAAGAGATAAAGCGCATACAGAATGAAACCGGCATCACGACTGTTTTTGTAACTCACGATCAGGAAGAGGCTATGAGCATATCCGATATGATTGTTGTCATGAAAGACGGTGTGCTTCAGCAGATGGGAAAACCACAGGAGGTATACGACAGTCCTGTAAACCTGTTTGTGGCAAAGTTCCTCGGTACTCCGCCTATCAATGTTTTTAAAGGAAAAGTCGAAAATGAAAAAATTTTTATAGGAGCCGAAGCTGTAGCGGAGGCTGCCTGTATTGAAAATCAGGAGGTGTATGTAGGCATAAGACCGGAGGGCTTTGAAATCAGCGCAAGCGGTGCTTTTACATGTCAGCTTGAACGAGTGGAGATAATGGGGCGTGATATCAGTGTGGTTACGACGCATGATAATTCCGAGAACGAAACAATTCGCTCTATTACGGATGCCGATAATATAAATTTTATAAATGGTGAAAAGGTTAAATTTAACATTAAGCCTCATAAGCTGTTCATTTTTAATAAAGTTACGGAAGAAAGAATTTATCATGGAAAACAGAAATAACAAGGCATGGATATACTTACTGCCGGCGATCGTATTCCTTGGCGCTTTTATGGTATATCCGCTTATTGATGTATTTATTTATTCGTTTGAAGAGGGCTACAATTTCGCATCGCAAAATTTTTGGGGCTTCGGATGGTACAATTATTCATATGTGCTGCATGATCCGTATTTTTTACAGGCTGTAAAAAATACTTTTATCCTGGTTGCTTGTACCGTACCTGTTTCGACCGTACTTGCGCTGCTGATTTCGGCGGGGCTTAGTTCGATTAAAAAGCTTAAAGAGCTGTATCAGACGGTTTATTTCCTGCCGTATGTTACGAATACTCTTGCAGTAGGGCTTGTATTCATGATTTTATTTAAGCAGACGCCTTATTCGGATGGCTTGATAAACTTGCTCATAGGCATGTTCGGTATAGAGCCTATAGATTTTATAGGAGGTCCTTATTATGCTAAAATGATGGTGCTGTGCATCTATACGATCTGGGTAGTTATGCCGTTTAAAATCCTTATACTTACGAGTGCACTAGCATCGGTAAACCGGGATTATTACAATGCGGCAAAGCTCGACGGAGCATCGAAGCTTACGATTTTTATGAAGATAACGCTACCAATGATTTCACCGACAGTATTTTATCTTATAATTACGGGATTTATAGGAGCATTTAAGGCTTATAGCGATGCAGTTGCACTTTTCGGTACGGATTTGAATGCAGCTGAAATGAATACGATTGTAGGATATATTTATGATATGCTGTATGGAAACAGCGGAGGATATCCGTCGTTCGCATCGGCGGCAGCTGTAATATTGTTTCTGATTGTACTCACAATTACATGCATAAATCTGCTGATAAGCAAGAAGCATGTTCATTATTAAAAGGAATGACAATGGATAAATATACGGATTATGAAAAAATTAAAAGGAGTGCACGAAGCAAAAAAAGCATAATAACGGCTGTAATCTATGCACTTCTGACAGCTTGGGCGCTTATAGTGCTGTTCCCCTTTTACTGGATGCTTCTTACTTCCGTAAAGGATTACAGCTCGTATAATTCCGAATATATTCCTAAGCTTTTTACAGCTCATCCGACATTTCAAAATTATGCTGAAGCGTTTACGGCTGTGCCGCTCATGGATTATTTCGTGAATACAGTGATTTTTACATGTATTACAACGGCAGCGATGCTTGTAATTACGGTGCTTGCGGCATTTGCATTTTCGAGGCTTGATTTTAAGGGGAAGACTCTGACATTTACGCTTTTTCTTGCACTTATGATGATACCGAATGAGCTTGTTATTATAACGAACTATGTCACGATAACAAATATGGAAATGCGCAATACATTTGCCGGGCTTATACTGCCGTCCGTCATGTCGGTGTTTTATATTTATCTGCTTAAAGAAAATTTTGAGCAGATACCCGATGAGCTTTATTATGCTGCAAAAGTTGACGGATGCTCTGATTTTAAGTATCTTATCAAGGTAATGCTTCCGATTTGTCGTCCGACAATAATTACAATAGTGATTCTTAAGGTTATCGAATGTTGGAATTCATATGTATGGCCAAGACTTATAGCCGATGACGAAGCATATTTCCTTGTTTCAAACGGCATTCAGGCAATCCGTGAAAGCGGCTTTGGGCGTGAAAACATTCCGGCTATGATGGCTGCCGTTGTTGTGATTTCTGTGCCGCTTATCGTCATTTTCCTGTTATTCAGAAAAAAGATTATGGCTGGTGTATCGAGAGGGGGCATGAAAGGCTGATGAAAGCTAAGAAATTTACGGCAGTTTTGCTGCTTGCGGTGATGCTGTGTGTCTGTGTGCTTACAGGGTGTCACGGAAATCGCAGTATTGATGCCTTTGAAATACCTGAACAATTTAATACTTCCGAGAACTATGAGATTATATTTTGGGCGAAGAACGATACAAATAAGACACAGACAGCCATTTATGAAAAGGCGATAAAAGATTTTGAAGAGCTTTATCCGAATATCAAAGTAAATCTCAGGCTTTATACAGACTATGGCAGGATATACAACGATGTAATCACGAACATTTCGACGAACACAACACCTAATGTCTGTATAACATATCCGGATCATATTGCGACTTATATTACGGGGACGAACTGCGTGGTGCCGCTTGATGAGCTTTTTGATGACGCATCATATGGGCTTGGAGGCAGTGAACTCAGGTTTGATGCACCGACGAAAGAGGAGATTATTCCGAAATTTCTTGATGAGTGTATGCTGAACGGCAAACACTATGCACTTCCGTATATGCGTTCTACGGAAGCATGCTATATAAATAAGGATTTTGTTGAAAAGCTTGGGTATGAGGTGCCGGATGTATTGACATGGGACTTTATTTGGGAGGTTTCCGAAGCGGCGGCAGCCAAAGACAGTGACGGCACATATCTGCTTAACGGTCAGAAAGTCATGATACCGTTTATTTACAAATCAACGGACAATATGATGATCCAGATGCTGAAACAGCAAAATGCAGGGTATTCGACAGATGACGGAGATATATTGATATTTAACGACACTGCTGAGGAGCTGCTGCTCGATATTGCAAAGCATGTGGAATCAGGTGCGTTTTCAACATTTAAAATTTCAAGCTATCCTGCCAATTTCCTGAATGCGGGGCAGTGCGTGTTTGCTGTTGACTCGACAGCCGGAGCAACATGGATGGGAACATATGCGCCGCTTTCGGACATTACAGAGGATAAGCTTACGGTGTTTGAGACGGAGGTGCGGATAATACCGCAGTTTGATGCGGATAATCCGCAGATGATTTCACAGGGACCGTCTGTATGTATATTTAATAAAGAGGATCCTCAGGAGGTGATGGCATCTTGGCTGTTCACGCAGTATCTGCTTACAAACGATGTCCAGATCGCTTATTCACAAACGGAGGGATATGTGCCTGTAACCTCAAAAGCACAGGAGTCGCATGAGTATGTGGATTATTTGAGCCGTAGCGGTGAAAATAACGATATATATTATGATGTGAAGATTGATGCAGCGAAGCTTCTTCTGGATAATGTTGACAGCACATTTGTAACGCCTGTTTTTAACGGTTCGGCATCGTTGAGAGATGCGGCAGGGCAGATGATTGAAAATGTAACGAAGTCCGTAAATCGAAAACAAGCTGTCGATGAGAGGTATATTTCCGATTTATATGATGATATGAGATCACTTTACAGGCTCGATCAAATAAACGGGCAGAGCAATGCCGCATCCGGCGGGAAGGCGGAGCTTGGGCCACTGCCGCCTACATCGATAGCGCTTATCGGAACGCTTGCCGGAGTATGGGCGCTTATCATAATTTATATTGTTATTGGGCAGCTCAAAAGAAAAAGCATGTCAAATAAACCGGGAAAAACCGGGTAAATGAAAGAGGAACGATTGATTTATAAATAAGTTGATGTATAATTAGATTGATGCCGGACAGGCAGAAATTGTTGTTTTAAACCATAAAATGATAAAAGGAGAATTACAATGAAGAAGATTTTATCGGTATTGTTGGTACTTGTAATGGCAGTATGCCTTGTAGCATGCGGCGGAGGCGCCGATGATGACACTGCCAAATCGGATGGCGTGATGACTTATGATGAGTATATGGCGGCAGAGCTTGACACGGAAGTAGTGGTTGAAACATATGTACAGGCTAAGCAGTCATGGTGGGATGACAAGGCTACTATTTATACACAGGACAGTGACGGCGCATATTTTATCTATGATGCGGCATGTTCGGAGGAGCTTTATGAAAAACTTGTTCCGGGAACAAAGATCAAGGTTTCGGGCTTCAAGGGCGAATGGGCAGGCGAAGTTGAAATCATGGATGCTGAGATTGAAATTGTCGAGGGCGGCGATACATTCATTGCAGAGGCTGTAGATGTTACGGACTTACTCGGAAAAGATGAGCTTATCTCACATCAGAATGAATTTGTTTCATTTACAGGTCTTACAGTAGCTCCGAGCGTAGATCCTGATGGAAACGAAGCGGCATATCTCTATAATTGGGACGGTTCGGGACAGGACGGAAGCGACCTCTATTTCAATGTAACTGTTGGCGAAAACACTTATCAGTTCGTGGTAGAATCGTATCTTTGCGACAATACAACAGATGTATATGCAGCTGTCAAGGCTCTCGAAGTAGGACAGGTGCTCGATGCAGAAGGCTTCTTATACTGGTATGAGGGAGTAAATCCGCATATTACGGCAATCACTGTAAAATAAAGAAAAAATTAACATCATAGTAAGAAATTTCAACAAAAATAAAGCGTGGTATATATTTCCTATACTGCGCTTTTTCCTTTGTTTGCAAGGCTTCCGGCGTGCATGCTCGTGAATGGAATATATTGGAGCGTGACAAGCATAGGTAAGATGTAATACAATGTTAATAAGGAAAGTCAGTAAGTGACTCGTGCCATGCGAGATATATACCTAATATAAAGTATAAAGGAGATATGGCAATGAAAAAAAGATTTATCAGATTAACATCGACGGTATGTGCTACAGCGTTGATAGCAGCAACGGGAATAACATTTGCTGGCACGCAGGAGGGCGGATACATATATGCTGTAAAAAGCGGATGTATGCCGCAGATATTAAGGATTTTAGAGCTTAAACCATCGAATGTTTTTGCAGACAAGCTTGGATGCGGCTTGGTAGAAAATGAAAAACCAAGCCGAGGAAATGACAGCAGTAAGGAGAACGGCGAAAGCGCCAGCTGTTATAACGGAGCTTGCGATGATGAGAGCGGCAGTCACGGCAGCAATAATGACAGCGTAAGCGGAAGCTTTGAAAACGGAAGCGGAGAACATATGCCGAGCGATGATGACAGTGGCAATAGCAGCGAAACGAGCGGCGAGGCGAGTGTAAGTGCGTATGCGAGCCGAGTAGCTGCGCTTGTAAACAGCGAAAGAAAAGAAGAAGGACTTACAGAGCTTACCTTGAGCAGTGAGCTTTCAAGAGTAGCTCAGGCAAAGGCTGAGGATATGAGAGATAACGGGTATTTCTCACATACATCGCCGACATATGGCACATCGTTTCAAATGATGCAGACATTTGGGATAAATTACAGCACGGCAGGCGAAAATATTGCCAAGGGACAGAAAACTCCGGAGAGCGTCATGAGCGCATGGATGAATTCGCAGGGACACAAGGCAAATATTTTGAGCACATCGTATAAGGAGATAGGCATTGGATATTGCACGGATTCAAACGGCAATACATACTGGGTACAGATGTTTATAGGTTAAATATTCGTAAAATGATGCTGAGTGAGGATGATGAAATGTATTAGCTTTCGCTTTGCCGGCGGCTTGTAAGAAAATCAGCATAAATTTTTGTGCAAAACATCGAAATGTATTGAAATATGTGGATTTTTGAAAAGGATGTAGTATAATTAGTATTATTCGTGTAAAACAGAGAAACAGAGGAATCAATAATGAAACCAAAGAAGTTACTGGCATTTGTGTGGGCAGCGGTTATGATAATATCCCTCTTGCCTGTATGTACACTTTCCGTGCTGGCGGAAACAACCCAAAAAAACATCACACTCGGTACAGCGGCGCTTTCGAGCGGTAATACTGTTAATCAAAGGTATGTGCATATCTATTACGGCAAATATCCGCAGTAGAGTGACGGTGCGAGCAGTTATTCGATCGATCCTATCGGGTGGCGTGTTCTTGATACGGCATTTGATTACAACGGAGATGCGGTTTCGGGCAAAACGGATAATACCACAAGCTTGTTTCTACTTTCGGCAAACAATCTTGATAGATAATCTTTTAATGAAACACTCAATGTAGCGACATGGGCGAACAGCACAATTCGTACATGGCTAAACAAGACATATGGATATGGCTTTTACAGTATGGCATTTTCCGAGAAAGAAAAGGCTTATATTTTAAACTCGAATTATGATAATCTTAGCAATGACAAGATTTTCTTATTGTCTGAGGCTGAATTGTACAATAAAAAGTATTTTACCACAGATAGACAATGGCGAGCACAAAATACCGATTACACCAAAGCTAGTTTAAGCAACGGTGCAGCGGATGCCGAAGGCTGGTGGCTGCGTTCGGTAAATACTAACGGCTGGACAGGCTATATTACGGGCAGTGATATTGGCAGTTCTATCATGTATAACAATAAATATGTCAATATAAAGGTACCGGTTCGCCCGGCTTTTAATTTAAATTCGGCATCTATTCTCTTTACATCCGCTGCCAAAGGCGGTAAAACAAAAATGGCAAGCGGTCTTTTGGAAAATGCAGCTTACTCCGGCGCAATATATAAGCTGACCATGAAAGATAGCAGCCGAAAATTTACAATAAAGCAACATAACGAAACGATAAATGTTATCGATACGGCTGAAAGCATTGAACTCAACTATTCAAAAGCCCAAACAGGAGATAATGAATTCATTTCCGCAATGATAGTTAAGAATAACGAAGTTCTATACTATGGACAGCTTGCAGAGGTGACAGCGGCAAGCGGTAAGGTGAAATTCACAATTCCGTCCGACATAGAAGGCGGAGTTTATGAGCTTAGGCTTTTTAATGAGCAGATAAACGGAACAAACGGTAATTATGCGACCGATTTTTCGAGTGATTTTGAAACAGTCACACTGAATGTCGAAAAAAAGTGCCGCAGGCAAGTGATTTTACTTTCAAAGCACCGAACAATTTAATCTACGACGGAAGCAGCAAAACCGCATCAGTTGTATCTAATAAAAGAGGAATGGGTACGGTTAATGTTAAATATTATGACGAAAACGGAAATGAAGTCGCTCCGATAAATGTCGGAACATATACCGTGAAAATTGATGTTGAGGAAGGAAAGAATTATTTATCGGCAGATAATTTGACCGGTTTGGGCGTCAATGCTTGGAAATTTACTGTTTCCCGGAAAGAAATAACGAACGATAATGCAGTAATTACACTTGGTGACAGTTTGATCTATAGCGGCGAAGAACAAGCACAGGAAATTTCAAGGGTTGAAGTTGATGGTTTAACCTTGAAAAAGGATGATTATACCGTTTCAAACAACAAAGGTACAAATGCAGGAGACGGTTATGTGCTTACAATAACAGGTAATGGTAATTTTACAGGCTCGGCAACGAAAAGCTTTGAGATTGAAAAAGCAGTTCCGACAGAAAATCCGGGAAATAAAACAACGGCAAGAGTACGCAGAGGCAGAGCTCTTGCGGATGCCACAGTTACAAACGGTGAAATATTGGGTCTTAACGGTGTAGTCCTTGATGGTACTTTTGATTGGGTGGATAATACAAAGACTATGAGTGCGGATGGAACGGAGCAGATGATATTTACGCCGGCAGATACGAATTATGCGCATATTACAATAGATGTTGCAGTTAATACATATTCTTCGGGCAGCAGCGGAACATCACGCTATACAGTTAAGTTTAACACAAACGGCGGAAATAGTATCACAAGTCAGACTGTAAAAAAGA
>CAYRZK010000020.1:0-9316 GCA_964428785.1 uncultured Oscillospiraceae bacterium
GTATGTTTACATTAAATTACAGAATAGCTCTAAGCGTTGAAAAACGAGCGATTTTGCAGTTTGAAAATATCCACAGGCATGTGTGAATAAGATTGTATACAATCTTCAAAAAGGCTGTGGAAAAACAGTGCAACCCACCAAAATCAATGTTTTGACCTGTGTTGAAAAGTGTTTGAAAAAAAGAGAACATAGGTTGACATAATATTTGGGATAAAAAGTGAAAACAGTGAATAAATAAGTCTGATACGCATATTGGATTTTTAGCGGTAGACTTGAGACTCGTCATGTAAACTTGCTTCCTATTACGAAAAGGTTGTAAGTGCGAAACCTTCGGCATAATAAAAAATGACGGTGAAGCTTATTCACCGTCATCATCGTCGTTTAAAAGTGCAATGAATTGATTAAAGTCAATCATGCCGCTGTTTATAAAATCATATATTACAGATTCTTTAAGCTCATATTTGGAGTTTGGGAGCGAACAGTTGTGCAGATTGCTTTGAAAAATCCTTGCTTCAAGCTTGGTGATGGAAGCAAGGTCATATGCTGCGAGAATCATTTGACCGCAGTCGCCGACATATATTACACCCTCAACATCGTCATTGAGCATGAATGTTCTTTTTTGAACATGATTGTTGTTTTTGTGGAACATCATATAAAGCTTGCCATATTCATATTCAGACACTGTAGCGTGTTCGAGCAGTGTGCCGGCACATATTTCAAAATCGCTCGGCTTGATTAAGAGGTCATATACTGTAATATATTCGCTCTTGGCAAGCTGCATGGCAGCCTCAAAATTGGATACATTAAACAGGTTTATGCGCTTGAAGCCTGTAATTTCCATATTGTCGTTGCAGAATACTTCCGAAATCGCAATCATGTAGCTGTTTTGGTTTTCGATAAGCGACTCGCACATAAAAGCATTTTGGGATTCTGTAAAGTCTATGTCTATGACATTCCTGTGCAGTGTGGACATGACGGTGTCGCTGTATATATCGAGCTTAACATCTCCGTTTTGCAGAGCGGTTTCATTTACAAGATAACTTGCGGCATCAAAGTCCTTGCCGAATATTCTCATGATAAAATAATGCACAAGCTGATAATAATTTTTAAGTTCGGTGCAGACCTTTGACATGACATTGCGATGCTCAGCTTCCGAGAATTCATCGGGCGGCAGGATAAGGAATGAATATTCCAAGAAGTCGCCGGGAAAAGGAAGGTTCTTCCTTGTGTTCATATCGGCGAATTTGGAGAACAGACACATACATTCACGCAGCGAGAGCTCTGTTTTTTGACCTCCGAGACCGCACATAAGAGATATCTCGGCAGCACGGATGGCATCGTAGTCATTGCCGTATATGGAAATAAAATTTTCAAATCCGTATTCTTCCGAATCAAAGTAAAAAAACTGGTGGTAATCTTCGGAAACACCGTATCTTTCGATTTCCCATTTGATATACATGCACAGAGCGCCCATAAGGCGAGTATCTGTCGCATATGCGGAAACAAAACGACGACTGTCTATTCCGGGCGGCAGCTCAAGCCCGCCCTTGATAACAGTAAAATTGCTTTTTTTCAATATATTACCTCCGTTGCACGGCTGCCTGCGATGATTGCGGCAGCTTGTGCGATATTGATTTACAGATAGTAACAGTATACATCAAAATATCAAAAATATAAACACAGTATATGTGTCTATTGACAAAAATATTGGATGTAATATAATATAAAATAGTATTTTAATAAAGCCTTATCAAGAGAGACTGAGGGAATAGGCCCAGTGATGTCCGGCAACCGGGGCGAGGAAGACATTCCAGACCAACGGTGCTAAATCCTACAGAATTTATATTCTGAGAGATGAGGAAAGACAGCGAATCTGCCCCATTCTTTTTAGAGTGGGTTTTTTAATGACATACTTGCGTGATATGCGTATATACGGGCAGGGCATCAAGCTTGCTCTTCCAAGCACGAAAGTGCTTCGGAAATTTAAGGAACGATATTTGAATTTAATAAGAAACTGTGTATGGATAAAGCGGTTTCTTATATGCATGTTCGGGTGCATGGACAGTCCGAAAGAAAGGGAAAATCAATGAAGAAATTATTCACATCAGAATCAGTAACAGAAGGTCATCCGGATAAAATATGCGACCAGATTTCGGATGCAATCCTTGATGCGATTCTTGAGCAGGATCCGAAGGGCAGAGTAGCAGCAGAGGTGACGGTGACGACGGGATATGCAATGATTATGGGAGAAATTACTACTACGGCGCATATAGATATCCCGAAAATTGCGAGAAATATTATTTTGGAAATAGGCTATGACAATGCCGAATATGGTATTGACGGCAAGACCTGTGCTATTCTTACTTCGATCGATGAACAGTCAACGGATATTGCGGGCGGAGTAAACGAAGCGCTTGAAAAGAGAGAGGGCGCAGCTGAAGAGGATATAGAAGCAATCGGTGCGGGAGATCAGGGCATGATGTTCGGATTTGCTTGTAATGAAACGCCTGAGCTCATGCCGATGCCTATAGCACTTGCACACAGGCTTTCGAGACGACTTGCGGAGGTAAGAAAAGACGGTACACTTACATATCTCAGACCTGACGGCAAGACACAGGTGACTGTTGAATATGACGGAACAAAAGTGAAAAGAGTGGATACCATCCTTATTTCGACACAGCATGATGATATTTACAACGGCAAGGAACTCGACAACGATACAATAAGAGAAGATTTAATTAAGCATGTTATAGATGCAGTGATACCTGCAGAGCTTCTTGATGCTGAAACAAAGTATTTCATAAATCCGTCAGGCAGATTTGTTATCGGAGGACCGCATGGGGATTCGGGACTCACAGGCAGAAAGATTATCGTTGATACTTACGGTGGATACGCTCGTCACGGCGGCGGTGCTTTTTCAGGAAAGGATCCTACAAAGGTTGACCGTTCGGCTTCATATGCGGCAAGATATGTAGCAAAGAATATTGTTGCTGCCGGGCTTGCCGAAAGATGTGAGGTGCAGGTAGCTTATGCCATCGGAGTGGCTAAGCCGGTATCAATCATGATAGACACATTTGGGACAGGCAAGGTTTCGGAAGAAAGGCTTGTAGAGCTTGTAGAAAAGCATTTTGATTTAAGACCTGCCGGAATTATTAAAGAACTTGGACTAAACAGACCTATCTACAGAAAAACAGCAGCATATGGGCATTTCGGAAGAACGGATATAGAGCTTCCGTGGGAGCGCACTGACAAGGCAGCAGCTCTCGCAAGTGATGCTGAGTAAAAGGATAGTGAAGAGAAGCTGATTTTAATCGGCAAAACGGATAGTTTTATATGGGATTAAGATATTTATCTATATTTATTGTTGTAGCAGAAAGAGGAGATTGTTATGTGGAATATAACTCCGCAAGAAGCTTGGGAGCTTTTAAATGAATATAATAAGGGTGATTTTCATCTGAAGCATGGAAGAATAGTGGGCGATTGTATGCGCTGGTATGCAAACGAGCTTGGCTATGGCGATGAAGCCGATTTTTGGGAGTGCGTCGGCGTACTTCATGACTTGGATTTTGAGATGTGGCCGGAGGAGCATTGCGTAAAATGTGTCGAAATCATGAAAGAAAAAGAGCTTGATGATAAGCTTATACATGCTGTGGTTTCTCACGGATACGGGCTTTGTGCCGATGTTGAGCCGGAGCATACAATGGAAAAGGTGCTCTATGCGATGGATGAGCTGACGGGGCTTATCGGAGCTGTAGCAGTGATGAGACCGTCCAAGTCGTGTGATGATCTTGAAGTGAAATCTGTAAAAAAGAAATACAAGGACAAGCGATTTGCTGCCGGGTGTTCTCGTGAAGTCATTGAGGACGGAGCAGCTCGTCTCGGATGGGAGCTTGATGAGCTTATCGAAAAGACGATACTTGCGATGCGTGCGAGCGACGCAGTAGAATAGCCATAGCGTCACAAAAAATCGGAGTGATGTAAAGCCGCTTTTGGAATATGTATAAAAGCCTCTAAAGCAGCCGGATTAAATATAATAATCTGCTGCTTTAGAGGCTTTTTTAGTATTAAATATTCATTTGGTGGTTATTTATCTGTAGCATCAGCAGTCAGCATTTGTATGTATCTGCTCATTGCGGCGAGACCGTCTGTTAAGACCTGCTTATCGCATGAATAGCCGATGCGCATACAATGCTCTTCTTCGAAGCAGTCACCGGGTGTTACGAATGTACCGGTTTTTTGATACATGTCTATGCAGAATGTGCGGGACGGGATATCAAGATCGTAATATACAAGAGCTGTTGTTCCGGCTTGCGGCTTTACATAGCTTACATGAGGCTCTGATGCAACCCATTTATCCAAAATGGCGAGATTTTCACGCACTATGCCTTTATTTCGTTCGAGCATTTTATCAGCATGGCGCAATGCGATTGTGGCGAGCGCTTCGTCAAGCATACCGCAGCTGATGAGATTGTAGTCTCGATGAGAGAGGCATGATTTAATTACATCGCTGTCATGAGAAGCGATCCAGCCGAGACGGATGCCAGCCATAGAGAATACCTTGGACATGCTGCTTACGGAAATCCCCTTGTCGTACATATCGACGATGGATTCACTCCAAACCTCTTCCTGAGTAAGGTGTCTGTACACTTCATCGCATAATACATATGCATCGACGCTTTTGGCGATTTCAACGATTTCGGCAAGAAGCTCGTTGCTCATGAGCGAGCCTGTAGGATTGTTCGGATTGTTGATGCAGATCATCTTTGTATTCGGAGCGACAAGGGCTCTGAGCTCATTCGTGTCCGGCAGATAATTGTTTTCTTTTTTGAGCTGTAAAATTTGCACATCGGCGCCGAATGATTCCGGGATCGAATAAAGCTGCTGATAGGTAGGCATTATGCTTATTACACGGTCGCCAGGCGAAATGAGCGAATAGAAGACATGATGGTTGGCGCCTGTTGCGCCGTGTGTTGGTATGATATTTTCGGGCATAAGAGTTTTATAAAGGCTGCATATACCTCTGCGAAATTCAGGTGCACCTTCGATATCACCGTAAGTGAGCCTGCGTGTGCAGAATTCTTTGAGAAATTCGTCTTTTGATTCGCCTGTGATGGCGAAGAGTTCGTCTATCGAGACCGAATCAACGCATGTTTCGGCTATATTGTATTTAGCGCCTACTTCCCATTCGTTCATCCATTCTTCGACAGCAAAAGGTTTAATGTTCATAGTGTACCTCCTTAAAATCCGGTGCAATATTGTGATGATACATATATTGCGCTTGCTGAGTATTGATGCCGCAAAGCTCTTTAAATATAAGCTTCAATTCGGCTCGGCGTTATTTATATGCATCAATCTTAAAAAGCACGGAGGCTTTGGCATTGAAGCGGACACGCAGCCGAACTGGGAGCAATTAAAGAAAAAGGCATCAGGAAACTAACCTTATAACGCCGATGCGGCGCCGTACCTACGGTTAATTTTCGGATGCCTTTAAGCCCTCACCCGGTGGTGAGGAAAGTATTCATATAATGCTGTTGTTTCGTCTATATTATCACCTCTGCCCTGTAAGGTCAAATGGTTTTTGCGGTCTTACGGATATTTCACCGAATGTTAATGCTTCCGTTTTAGGAATATTTGCCTGTTTACATGGTGAAGCGTTAAAGCTGCTGACTGCTGTATCGTCTGAATATGATGGATCTGTCGACAGTGCGTATTCGACAATAAGACCGCCGTTTTGGTCAATATCTATGGCTTTGGCAGGTATGGCTTCGCCTGCAAGTCCATGCTTGTATACGAATATGTCCTTGCCTATGGTGGAGCAGTGAGATTTGTATTCGTCGATAAGCATTGAGGTATCGGCGTTCACTTTGGCTTTAAGCGGTATCGAACAGCTTTGTGCTAGTATTTCAATGACATTTATGGCGATTTCGGCAGCAAGACGATTGCGCAGTGCAGTCAAATATGATTTGCCGATATATGCGGCAGAGCTTGCATTATCCGGCTCGCACGCACGAGGGGCTTGTATTTTTCGTTCGGAATTCCACGCATCGATTACTGTAGTAACGATGTCTGCAAGCTCCGGCGGATATCCACATTCCGGTGCGGCAAGGTTGATGCCTATACCGAGAATAACGGCATCAAGAGCCCCCGAGGTCGCATCTGCGATGCCTTCTGCAAGTATTCCGCAAAGCTTTTTTTCGTTTATGAGAATATCGTTTATCCATTTAATGTCGGCGTTTATGCCGCATATTGCTTGAAGTGCACGAACAACGGCTACGGCGGCAGCGATGGTAATGAGTGCGGGATCAAAGGCATTTGCTGTCGTGTCATTTGTGCCGCTCGGATTGTCTGCGTGACATGTCAGGCTTCGGGCATTGTCTTGGGCGCTCGATGTTTGACATGACTGTTGAGCTGTATTGTGTGTATGGCTTGAGGCTAAAGCTTGTCCATAATTTTTACTGTGAGGCTTGAGCATATTGTATGGTCTTAATATAATGCTCATGTACAGACCTGAACCTGATGGAGAGTCGAAGCTTCTTCCGAGCCTGCCTCGTCCGGCGGACTGCGAATCGGCTATGATTACTGTGCCGTGAGGAATGCTGCATCTGTCGTTGGCATCAGCTGACTCGCTTATATGCCTTGAAACGCTGTGCTCGGAATTCATATTATCAAAGCAGTCTGAGCTCTTTTTCGGATTGCCGTGCATATGCTCTTCGATTAAGTCTCTTGCGATTTGATTGGTCGATGTAACTCTATCAAAAATGTATACGGGTATGTCGGAATACTCGGTTTTCGGCATTGCATCTAACACATTTGAATACTCATATTTCAATGCTTCATCGGGCATATTCGTATTCCCGGATTTGTATATTGTAGCTGTGCTGCATGGATATGTGTTCATACATGTGTGCGAGGCATACATGTGTGCATTTTTATCGGTATGCATATCGGCGCAAGTAGCTGTTTGATTATCTGTATTATTGTATACGAGCGTACCGATATTCAATAACTTGAAGCTTTGATTTTCGCTATTTTTATTAAGTACGGATGTGTCCGCATGTTTGTCTGAGTTCAATTTGTTCATTTTTTTGTATTTATCTTTTTGTATTTCTCTCTGATATGCTGTCGCTTGGTGGCTATGACAGCGGCACTAATAGTTACTATTGGCGGTCTGATGCCATAAGCAGATATGCAGTGCTCTCGGAATTAAGCAATCAAACAGTCCTATGCTTTGTACCGTATATATTATCATATATCATCAAAATTGTATCATTAAAACGATGCGATTAGCTGTAAATGCAGGATGTTATGATATAGGGCTCGCTGCAAAATACGGTATATTGCTATTATAAAATATATTTACTTATGATAAAAGAGCAAATCTAAAGCGGTATAAAAATGCATATATGTGCATTAGCTTTATACCTGTATAGGAAGTTTTGCCTTAAAAAATACTATTTTGTTTGGTGAAAATAAATTTTTGATAAATTTTCGTAATTTATACATAATGTTTATCTTGAATACTTTAAAATATGTACACAAATCAAATGTTTTGTGATAAAATATAAAGCTATAATGGAGGCGTATATGCTTCATGCATCGAAGCAGCACATCGTAGATGCGCCATGCACAATTTCACATTATCCGTCTCTCATTCGAGGCGGTAAAGAAAGGAATGATTTAAAATGACAGAAAAGAAGGGAACATATTATATTACAACCCCTATCTATTATCCAAGCTCAAATCTTCATATCGGACATACTTACTGCACTGTAATGGCAGACGCTATGGCAAGATTTAAGAGACTGTCGGGATACGATGTACACTTCCTTACAGGAACGGACGAGCACGGACAGAAAATTCAGACCATAGCTCAGGAAGCGGGAGTGTCACCGCAGGAATATGTAGACAATGTAGTGGACGGAATCAAGAAGCTTTGGAAAACAATGGAGATTTCAAACGATGATTTCATCAGAACCACAGAAGAACGCCATATCAAGCGTGCGCAGGAAATGTTTATGCGTATATATGAAAAAGGCGATATATATAAGAGTGAATATGAGGGACTTTATTGTACACCGTGTGAATCGTTTTGGACGGAGAGCCAGCTTGTAAACGGCTGCTGTCCTGACTGCGGAAGACCGGTACAGCCGGCAAAGGAGGAAGCATATTTCTTCAAGCTTTCCAAGTATGCTCCGGCACTTCTTGAGCTTTTTGAGAAAAATCCTGATTTCCTCCAGCCTGAAACAAGAAGAAACGAAATGGTAGCTTTCATAAATCAGGGTCTCGAAGATCTCTGTGTATCGAGATCGACATTTGACTGGGGTATCCCTGTACCTATCGACGAAAAGCATGTTATCTATGTATGGCTCGATGCGCTTACAAACTACATCACAGCTCTCGGATGGCCGGATGATGACGAAATGTATCAGAAGTATTGGCCGGCAGATGTTCATCTGGTAGGTAAAGAAATCGTGAGATTCCACAGCATTATTTGGCCGGCAATGCTCATGTCTGCCGAGCTTCCGCTGCCTAAGCAGGTAAGAGGACACGGATGGCTTTTAATCGACGGCGGCAAGATGAGCAAATCAAAGGGCAACATCGTAGATCCTGTGAAGCTTATAGACAGATATGGAATAGATGCGCTCAAATATTTCCTTCTCCGTGAATATACATTTGGACAGGACGGTATTTTCACAAATGAAGTAATGCTCAAGCGTATGAATTATGACCTTGCGAATGACCTTGGAAATCTCGTTTCGAGAACGGTTTCAATGATTGAAAAGTATTGCGGAGGATATGTTCCGGGCGCAGGCAAGACTGAGGATGAAGCAGGCACGGATGCCGACCTTAAAGCTATCGCAACAGGCGCAGCAAGCAAGGTGGAAGCGCAGATGGACAAATTCATGTTCAACATGGCGCTTGAAGAAATATGGGTACTCGTAAGGCGTGCAAACAAGTATGTTGATGAAAACACACCGTGGCTTCTTGCCAAAGATCCGGCAAACAAGGACAGGCTCGATACTGTAATGCACAATCTTGCAGAAGCACTCAGGATAGTGTCTATCCTTATCTATCCGTTCATGCACACAACATCAAAGGAAATCAGAAAGCAGCTCGGTATCTGGTATGCAGATGTTGAATGGGAAGATGCCTTTGTATTTGATATGCTTGAGGGCGACCAGGTAAAGAAAGGAAACCCTATCTTCCCAAGACTCGACATCGAAAAAGAGCTTGCAGATCTTGGTGCAATGAACAAGCCGGGCGTAGAACGAAATTTTCCGCTCGAGCTTGAGGTGCCTGTGGAGTGTGGTGTGGT
>CAYRZK010000021.1:0-8793 GCA_964428785.1 uncultured Oscillospiraceae bacterium
GAGCAGCTCCGCAAGCGCCTCCGCATGTTTTTCGCCGTCATTCACTCCTGCAGTGAGCGCATATTCAAATGTCACTCTGCGTCCTGTTTTTCGAGCATGTTCTGCCACTGCCGGCATAAGCTTTTCAATAGGATAAGCCTCATTTACCGGCATAAGTGCACTTCTCGCCTCATTATTCGAAGCATGAAGTGAAATTGCCAGATTTACCTGCGGCAGCTCTTCTGTAAATTTTTCTATAAACGGCACAAGTCCGCATGTCGATATGGTAATATTGCGAAAGCTCAGATTAAGACCGTCTCTGGCATTGAGCTTTTCCGCAAATGCTTTTACATTGTCATAATTATCAAACGGCTCACCGGTACCCATTACAACTATATGTCCGATTCTTTCTTCATTTGACGAAAGAGGATTTTCATTTTTATCTTTCACATATCTAAGGCATGTAATTACCTGTGATATTATTTCGCCCGATGTCAGATTTCTTTGAAGCCCAAGCATCGTGCTTGCGCAGAACCTGCACCCCATACGACAGCCTGCCTGCGATGAAACGCATACAGAATTGCCGTACTTATATCTCATCAGTACCGTTTCTATAGTATTTCCGTCGTAAAGCTCAAAAAGAAATTTAACAGTACTGCCGTCAGACGAGCTCCGCATATCAACGGTTTTAAGTCCGCCAATACTGATATCGCCGTCTTTTTGCATATTATCGAGTTTATTTCGTAAGTCGGCAGGCAGATTTTTCATTTCTGAAAAATCTCGGGCGCCGCAATAGAGCCATTCCCGTACCTGCTGCGCCCGGAACCTTTTCTCACCGAGATTTACAAAAAACTCTTCAAGCTGTTTTTTGTCTAAATCCAGTAAATTGATCATTCTCTATATTCTTTATAACTATTTGATATAAGCGATTGCTTCGATTTCCACTACTGCTTCCGGCTTCGGAAGCTTTGAAACTTCGAGAGCCGCTCTTGCCGGATACTTGCCCTCCGAGAAGAATTCTTCGTAGATACCGTTCATTGCGGCAAAATCTCCGATATTTGTAAGGAAGCATGATGTCTTGATAACATCATCCATTGTTCCGCCTGCTGCTTCAACTATAGCTTTAACATTGCTTAAAGCCTGCTTAGTCTGTGCTTCGATACCCTCAGGAATCACTCCTGTTGCCGGATCGATAGGAAGCTGTCCCGATACATATACGAAACCTGCTGCTTCGTTTCCCTGTGAATAAGGTCCGATTGCTGCCGGAGCCTTGTCTGTTGCTACGATTGTCTTTGTCATTTTTATGTCCTCCTTAAATTATAAATGTATTGCTCTCAGCTTATTTTGTTATGCCGAGTATTTTTCTTGCCTCATCCGGTGATGCGATTTCACGACCAAGCATTCTTGCGAGCTCTGCCGCTTTTTCAACAAGCTCACCGTTACTCTTAGCCATAATGTCTGGTTCAAGATACATACTGTCCTCAAATCCCACTCTGACATGGCCTCCGAGCAAAATAGCTGCTGCTGCTATATGCCACGCATCATCTCCGATTCCCGTCGCCGTATATGTTGCCCAAGCAGGCAAGCTCGAAGCAAGGAAGGTCAGGTCTCTTACATTTGCTGCCATCTGCACACCGAGAATAAAATCAAAATGAGCCGGATGCGCAAACAAATCCAAGCGATCACCTTTTATTATAGTATCTATCATACCCTTGTCAAACGATTCCAAATCCGGAACAATGCCTAATTTTTTTAAAATTGCGGCACGCTTGAACACATCTGCTTCTTCGTTTATGTATGCACCGTCACCGCCCCAATTGCATGTCCCCGTCGGCAGCGTAAGCATCTCAGGCAGTTTCACATCATCACCCGGCTTATAATTTTCAAGCAGCTCCCAGTCCACAGCCGCTCCGTCCGCAGGCTGAATAATGATTACTCCGGGGCAAGCTGCTTCTACCGCATCTACAGCCTTCTGATATCTTGCCTTATCAAACGATACCGAGCCGTCATCATTTCTGACATGCATATGGATTACCGCTGCACCGGCATCAAATGCCGCCTTTGCTTCTGCCGCTATTTCCTCGATTGTATACGGAACAGCCGGGTTGTCCTCTTTTGTTCCGCCCATACCGCAGATCGCAGCTGTTATAATAAGTTTTTCCATTTTTGACCTCCTCTTAAACATAAATTTTATTTACAAATCTCTGTGTTCGAGAGTAATTCTCATGCCATCTTCTTTTTCAAAGCGCTCCGCAAAAATATTTGCCATAGTAACGGATCTGTGATGCCCTCCCGTACATCCGAAAGCAACATTAAGATGATATTTTCCTTCTCTTATATAGCACGGTATCATCCTTTTTATCATTGCACTCACCGTTTCGAGGAATTCCTTGCTTTCCTCATGCTTCATGACGAATTCCTGCACTTTCTTATTGTTGCCCGACAGCGGCTTTAATGTAGAAACATAAAAAGGATTGGGTATGAAGCGCATATCAAATACAAAATCAGCGTCAAGCGGTATCCCATACTTATACCCGAACGACCTTATGTTGAGCGTAAATGTATCTCCGCTTTTTTCGCTTTCTATAATAGCACGCACTTCCGCCATAAGCCTTGAGGATTTCATGTTGGATGTATCTATGACAAAATCCGCCATTTTTCTGATTTCCGAAAGCAGCTCAAGTTCTTTTCTTATGCCCTCCTCCGCCGTGCCTCGCTCTGACAGCGGATGTGTTCTTCGTGTCTCATTATATCTCCTTATCAGAACCTTTTCATCGGCTTCGAGAAAAATAATCTTACATTCGATATCCAATTTTTTCAAATCAAGCAGCGACTCTCTTGCATCGCTGAAAAACTCTCCGCCTCGCACATCCACCACGAGAGCGGCTTTTTTAACAGCAGTCTTTCCTCTCGATGTAAGCTCTATAAAATTTTTAATAAGCGCCGGCGGCATATTATCTATGCAATAATACCCAAGATCCTCCAGGCAATTTATTGCCTGAGTTTTGCCTGCTCCGGACAGCCCTGTAACAATAATCAGTTCCATTACTTTCTCCCGCTGTATATTATGCTGCTTCATCCATCGATTTTTTCTATATTCTTAATTCTTTCAGGCTCTATACCCGCATCAAATGCCTTTTTTATCGCCTCTGCCACTTCACCTACTCTGCCCGGTGTATGTGCGTCACTGCATACCGCAAAGCCCACATCATATTTCTTTACGATATTCAGCTCTGCCTCAGTCAAATGATCATGCCACGTATTGATTTCCATCAATGTACCCGTTCTTGCACATGTGCGTGCGAGCTCATCCATGTCAAATCTCGCTTTATCACCCGGATGCGTAAGTATCTTAATATCATTCTTTTCAAGTGCATATGTCACCATTTCGGTATTCGCAAGCATAAGCTTCTTGCTGCTCCTGCCGCCAAAAAGCTTTTCGTTAAGCCAGTTTTTCACACAATAACCGTTCATGATGCCGTAATGATAGCCTGCTATGAGATAATCGAAAAGCTTTTTTTCATCATCTCTGACATCAAGATTATTCCCAACGCTTACTATATTGGCTTCAACACTCATGAAAATTTCTATCTGAGGATATTTTACACGCAACACTTCAATTTCGGCACGCATAATACCGAGTTTTTCTCTTTTTATCCCATAAGTCAGATGTTCCGGGCCGTGATCGGAAATGCCTATGCCTTTCAGTCCGAGACGGACGGCTTCCTTGACATTGTCCTCTATCGTACCTTTTCCATGCGAATATACCGTATGCGTATGATAATCATATGTCAATTTATAATTTTGATAAGTTGTTCTGTTTCCCATTCTGTCCCCTTTGCTGAGCATTTTACTCATATACGGCTTCATCTTGCCGCTGTTCCTTGCTTTTTCCTATAATTCTTACTTCCTGCTCAAGCATTACGCCATATCTGTCATATACCGTATTTATTACAAGCTTCATGAGCTTTACAACATCATCGGCAGTAGCATTATCCTTGTTTATTATAAATCCGGCATGAAGCTCCGACACCTGAGCACCGCCTACCGTAAGCCCTTTAAGCCCTGCTCCTTCGACAAGTGCACCGGCAAAATACCCATGCGGTCTTTTGAAAAAGCTCCCTGCACTTCCGTATTTAAGCGGCTGCTTGGCACTTCTCTTATCCGCAAGTTCTCGCATACGGCTTGCTATATCCTCTCTGTTGCCCGGTTTAAGCTCAAGCTCTACCTCCGTCACTATATCTCCTGTAGCTTCAAAAATGCTATGCCTGTACGAAAGTTCAAGCTCCGAAGCATCAAGGATAAACTCTCTCATGCCATCACGGGAAACCGCCTTTACCGATTTAATCACATCTTTAAGCTCGCCGCCGTATGCTCCGGCATTCATAAATGCTCCACCGCCGATGCTGCCGGGGATACCTCCGGCAAATTCAAGCCCAGCAAGCCCGTTTGCGGCAGCAGCCCTTGAAACCGCAGACAGCAACGCCGCTGCTCCCGCATAAATCCTGTTTCCGTCCACCCTTATATCTGTAAATCGATCTCCGAGCTTTATCAATATACCATCATAGCCTCCGTCGTTAACAAGAATATTTGATCCGTTGCCGAGTATCATATATTGTACATCGCCGTCATCGCAGCAATTTCTGCCATCGAAGCACCCTCCGCAGCTTCCGCAGCAGCCGCATGTGCTTCGACTATCTCCGCAGCCGCTTCCGCAAGAAGGAAACGCCACATCTGCTCCGGCTATCACATAAAGCGTATATCTCAATGCATCCATGTCCTCCGCCGTCACCAGCAGCCTTGCTCTGCCACCGCAACGAAAAGAACAATATTTCCCCATATCAGCATTTGCTATAACATTTTTTTCTCCAAGCTTCTCCGCAAGGAGTGATTCAATATTTGTCAGGTTCATAAATGTCTCCGAATATTTGTCATTTTGCAGCTGTTATCTGCATCATCAGCTCTGTTTTCTTAAAAAGAGCTCTCCCTATCTCCTCATAAAACATGCCGATGTTTCCGTTTTTAAGATATTCGCCAATCGCAGTATTATACTGCTGTTCGTTCATATCAAGCCTGAATACCGGATATCCTTTAAGCATCAGATAATAATACATCATGATGCGTGCGAGCTCCGCACTCTTATCCCCAAACGGATATATCTCAACAATTCTGCAATGCAGATATGCCGCTCTCAGAACAAAATCAGACGGCGACTCACGCAAATCCGGCGTTTCAAGAGGATTTGCATTATCATAAGCTCTTCCGTCCCTGCCTATCCAATTTATCAAAACATTCATCATGCTTTTGATCTCTCTCGGATGAGGCGGATTGTATTCCCATTCATAAACAACAGGATTATCTTCCCTGAGCGACATTTCTTCATCATTGATTATTTTGTAAACATGCGAAAAAACAGCCTCCGAGATCTCTGTTTTCATCCTGCACATGGCATTAAGCTCAAGAAACAGCTCTTTGTAACGCTGTACCTTAACATGCTCCATAAGGCTTACATCGGTATAAAAATTACCTTTTAATATTCCGATTATCGTCTCTCGCTTCATATTACCGCCATCAAGCTGCATTGATGTAAATATCATATCTGTGATATTCATCTCATCAAGGAATTCATATACATCCTTACTGAAAGGCATCCTTCGTTCAAGTATTATTCTTCTCTTGTTAATTTCTCTGTACACGGCATTTCCTTTCTTTAGCATATGCCGGATCCGCTATTTTATCACTGTACCGTCCTTCTTTACGATTACAGCCTTGCTGCGACGCTCAAAATCTTCTCGGCGTTTAGCAATAAAGCAGATTTTTCCTCTTGCTCCCGGATATTTGTAAACATCCATATTGCCGGACTCAGCATTGTCGGTAAGCTGTCCGTCCTCGCCTACAGCCGCCGGTCTTAATGCCTGAAGCTTATTCTTTATTTCTTCGCACGAAATAAACGAATACCTCGACGCCTCTTCCTCTTCTTCGGTCATTTCTATAAATCTTATCTCATAATCATGCTGGAATGTCAGCTGCACAAAATCAAGCACTTCATCATCGTTATAATCTTTTTGAAGCTTAACATTTAATCTTACAGGCTTGAGCCCTGCATCCGTTGCCGCATTGATGCCCGATATAACATCGTCAAGACTTCCTCCAACATATTTATAATGCTGAAGCGTGTCAAGATTGATATTTACTCTTGCAAGCCCTGCTTCTTTGAGTGCTTTGGCTTTGTCGCCCAGAAGTCTTCCGTTTGTTGTGAGAGACACCTCCGATATACCGTCAATCGCCGCTATATCCTTAACGATTTTCACGATTTCATGATTTTCAAGCGGGTCATCGCCGATGAGCTTCACAGTATCTATTCCACTTGCGGCTTCCGCTGCAACGATTTTCTTTATATCATTTCTTGTCAAGCCGGCATCACCTCCGGATGCTGCTTCTATTCTGATTTTATTGGTCAATTTAACTGTTCCTCCCATTTATTTACTATAATAAATTGTACTCCAAAGAACCATCTCCGTCAATTATTACTCCATTCTACGCATCAATATTGACACATGCGTTCACTACTTGATTACGCTACCTGCCAAGCTTAAAGCTGCCGCAACTGTCTGATCCATATCATAATATTTGTATTCTCCGAGTCTGCCTCCGAAATAAACATTCTTTTCTTGTTCAGCCAAACATCTGTACCTCATATAAAGCTTACTATTTTTGACATCATTCACAGGATAGTACGGTTCATCGCCCGGCTTCCATTCTGAGCTGTATTCCCTGCTTATGATTGTCTTTGGAATATCATTGCCGTTTTCGTCTTTGCCAAACTCTAACCACTTATGTTCAATAATTCTTGTCCAAGGTGTCTCTCTGTCGGTATAATTGACGACTGCATTACCTTGAAAATTAGGCTTGTCTAATATTTCATGCTCAAAACGAACAGAGCGATACTCGAGTGCGCCCAAAGAATAGCCGAAATATGCGTCGATAGGTTCCGTATACACCACTGTGCCTGCCATGGCATCAGATTCCGCTTTATTCTCCAAATAATCAATCCCAAGCCGCACTTCAATGTCCGCCAGCATATTCTCTACCATTTTTGTGTACCCGCCGATCGGAATTCCCTGATACAATGCGTCAAAATAGTTGTTGTCAAACACTATTCTGACCGGCAAGCGCTTGATAATAAATGCAGGAAGCTCCTTGCAGTCTCGTCCACACTGTTTTTCAGTATATCCCTTTACCAGCTTTTCATAAATATCCCGTCCCGCGAGGCTTATCGCCTGTTCTTCAAGATTTTGCGGCTCGCCCTGCACTTCTTTTCTTTGTTCATCAAGCCTCTTCTCTACATCTTCCGGATAGATATCCCCCAGATTTGATTAAATGTATACATAGCATTACGCTTATACTTTTCAAAATCCTTATAAAGATCAATATCATTAAGCTCTTCAAGCGAATCCACGCAGATGCCTACCTGCTCTCTTCCCACAAACTCTGCTACCGCCGACTGTTTCCAGACAATCACAGGCTTACCGCAAGCCATATAAAGCGACAGCTTATGAGGGTTATTATATCTCAAATATTCACCGTAATATCCTGTACATCCATCTATCGATTCCCCATCCCATACAAGACCATAATCACCCGTTATCTTGTATACTATTTCAGCCGATGTCAATACACCTTTATATTCAACATTCTCTATTTGAGAAAAATCCATATCTTCTTTAATACCAAACAGATTGAATTTGCAGCCGCCGACCTTTCCAAGCTCAAGCGTATACTGCACCTTTGTCAAGTTGCCAGCTACGATAACGGTATTGCTAAACGGTTCATTTACAGGCGCTGTTTCTTCATCATGCAGATAATCAAAAATATCCAGGCATATCAGTTTTCCACTATATCCAAGCTCACGCAAATATGCCTCCATACTTCTATTGTGAACAATTAAATATTCGAAACGATTTAGCCTCCGGATTTCAGTTTCCTTATCAATAGCATAAGGCATACGAATAGAGTTCAAATCATGCACCAAAGCAATCAAAACCGTATCTTTTCTGACAATCTTATATATCATTTTTTGCAGCACACCCATAATTGCCGGATACTGAACAAGCAGAACATCAGCTTGTTTAATTTTTCTCATTGTCAAAATCTGCTGCAAGACTCTTATATATTTCATCTTCATCGGTCTGTAGCTCGGAGCAAATCCCATTTCCAGTGCTATATCATATACATCACTTTTTCCTTTGCCTTCTGCTTGATATGTCTCTCTTTTAAAATAAGAATACTGTATAAACTTCATAGTTTTACCTCTCCTTCTGTCATTTATACAGCTTATTTGTACTGCCCACATATGAAATTGTTCTTTCTTATTCTTTTTTCAACCCTTTAAAAAATATCTATATTATATACTCTATTTTTCAAAGGCTCAAACATCAAAACAAAGCTGCCGATGGAATAAAAACAAATTTATGTATTTTCATTCCTCAAGCAGCTTCGTGTTTTAGAAACGATCGCTGTTATTCAAAAGACTGCGTATAAATCCGCCCTGCACCTTGGGCTTTGACTTATTGCTTTTTGCTTCTTTTTCACATACCGCTGTCTCGCTACATTCCGAAGCAGCTTCACATGCAAACTCATTTGGATTATAATAAAATATCTGTGCATCAAATATGCCGCCGTCTGTGTTTATAACGGCATATGACCCCTGCGAGCCGTCGGCAGGCAATGTAAGACTGCCGGGATTTATCAAATGAATTCCGTCCGCCTCATCGCAGACAGGCATATGAGTATGTCCGAAAAGTGCTGCAATAC
>CAYRZK010000022.1:0-8751 GCA_964428785.1 uncultured Oscillospiraceae bacterium
ATATTATAACTGTTCAGTAAAGTAATGGCAACAATATTTTTCTGAATAATCACTTTTTTAAAAAATATATTTCTTGCATTAGTCTTAATATATTGTGATTTTTTCTGAATTTACAAGCATTTTCGCCACTGTTGCGAGCATAAAAAAATCGCCGTACAAGCACCGTACAAACAATAGCAAGCAACAAAAAAGAGGCAAAATGCCGTAATAACGATCATTTTTGCCTCACACGGTTCACTATTTTCAGTTTTGTCAAGCAGCACAAGCACATTCTATAAAAAGCTTTATATCCGACTTTTGACGCTTTTCTGTTTTTCACCATCATAGTCTTTAATTTTTATGCTGCGCTTTGCGCTGTCATCAGGTAAGCCTGCTGCAATCTGCCTGCTTATTTCACCAGCTCTTCTGCCGGCGTTGCCGTCCATTTTTCAAGTGTGCCGCCGGTCACTTTCATTGCAGATAAAGTATTTACTTCTCTTCCCGGAACATCAACATCAAAATAGAAGCAGGTTGTCGAGAAAACAGCCACCTTACCAGTCTCCATAACAATACCGGCATTTCTTACAACAGTATCTATATCATGTCCATCCGGCACAGGATAATCATAACAAGGCACGAACTTTTTCGATAATATGTCCGCATCTATCTGAAGATATATCACATCAACATCAGCCGCAAGCCTTTCGACTGCCTTACGCCAGCAAGCTTCGTCCTTAAACTGAGCAGCATCGAGCACAACAACATTATTCTCCGCAACTATAGCATCATCATCCGGACTTTTTTGACGATAATCACTTAGGAGAACATTCCTGCCATCGACAGCCTTGCTGAGACCGCACGCAATACGCCAATCCTCCATACCTGCTCCAACAATAGTGCCGAGAGGCATACCTGCAAGCAGCTCGTCACGAGTCCTGAACGGTGTACAAATATCGGCATGCTCATCAATCCAAACAATGCCTATTTTTTTATCCTCTCCGAAAGCACGCTGTATAGCTCCCACAGCTCCCGGTGCATAAGTGCAGAAGCCGCCGGTCACAAAAACAGCTTCGCCGGCTTCGAGCGCTGCCGTACATCTGTCTGATAGAAGCTTCGTAAAGCCTATATATGCTTCCTCGTCAGGATGGTCTTTTGAATAATATTCAAGTCGTTCTCTCGTATACGGTGCTCCCGTCTTGTAATAAAGTCCGCATGTTTCATAATCGTCAACATCTCTTTTCTTATCGAACGGCTCACATACGGAGCTGATCTTACGATTTGGATCTTCCAAATCAATCACCCACTTAAAAGGATCATAATATGGTATTTCTATGACAGATAATTTTTTAAACATTCTCCCCTCCGTTCTGCATATTGAAACAGCCGCACTGCTTAGAACGGCTGCCCATTTAATTTGCTGTTGAAAGCCTGCTACCAAAAATCCAATCGACACAGCCGACTTTCCTACTATAATATGACATATCTCTTGAGCTTTGTCCGGAATAGCAAGAAAGGCTTCCGCTGCAAGCCTAATTAATTCGGCGACTTTCTTGCATTATCACATTTCCTTAATATGGGAACTGTCTGTAATATCTCCTGATTTCCATAGGATGTCTCGTTTCCACTTCGAGATGTGCATCAATTCTGTTGTTTACACATCTTAAGATGAGATGCGATATTCTGCTTCTGAATTCGTCGCTGATGCCCTTCATCTCGTAATCCTTGGAATCTATTATTGTATAGCGCTCGCATACTCTCGGGAGGAATTTGGCTACTCTCTCCGCAAGCGGTCTCTGTTCATCCTCATTAATGAAAAGTGTTACAGGCGTATCCTTTTCGATAATTTCAAGTGTTCCATGGAAAAATTCGGCGCAGGTGATCGACTTGGTTCTGAGCCAAAGCATTTCTTCCCAATAACACATTGCACATGAATATGTAGCGCCCCACTGAGTACCCGTTCCGATGAAGTAATGCGGAATATCTTTGTTTTCCTTGAGCCAAGCCACCTTTTTCTTTGCGAATTCTGTCGCAAAGCCGTCAGCCTGCTTTTCTACATCACACAGTGCCTGTGCAAGATGTGCATCCATCTCGGCATAGAACTTATCATATTCCGGGAATTCTCCTCTTAAATACATGATCCTGTCAAGGAGCATGAAGAATTTAATCTGAACATTATGAGGCCACGAGAAGCATACATCGCAAAGCTCCGCAAGCGGCGTGCCCGGCTCGTCAACAAATCCGATAACTCTTGCTCCGGTTTCTCTTATTGTTTTCATAGCTGTAACAAGCTCGCCCGTTGTTCCCGTTACCGTCGAGAAAATAACAAGCGCCTTATCATTAAACCTTTTATTACCCGTTACATTAAATTCGCCTGCCTCTTCAACATATACCGGGAGACTGCTCTTGCCTCTCATATATACTTCTGCCTGGCAGCTCGATGCCCATGTTCCGCCGATACCGAAAAACCATAATGCTTCGATACCCTCTTCATAATACTTGTCTATCGCTTTTTCGATTTCAGGTCTGAGTGCCAATGTTCCCTGATAATTTTCGAGTAATTCTTTTTCATTAAACTTAATCATGACTATTCTACCTCCCATGCTCCAAAATAGCCTATTGTTTCGCTGGCAGTCGCAGCGCCCGTTTTCATTGCTTCTTCTATCTTCATGCCCTCAAGTATACCTTTAAGAAAGCCTGCGATATAGCTGTCGCCTGCGCCTATCGTATCTATGACCTCACAAGGCACAATTCCGAATTTGTGATAATCGTTACCGTCAAAAACAATACTGCCTTTTTCGCCCTGCATACAGATGACAAGCTCAGGTCCCTCATCCTTTAAGGCTTTCATCTGCGCTCTTACCGCCTCCGTATCTCCGTCGTCATTTGAATAGAAGAAGTAATCGCAGTTCCGTACAGCCACCTTTGACGCCTCTCTTTCAGGAACATCCGATGCATCGAATGCAAGCTTTACGCCCTTCGCCCTTATCTCCGCAAACGAATCGTGAACATTGCCGTACACGCTCGAAACCACGATGTCATGGCTCGCAAGAAAATCAATATCTTCTGCCGTCAGCTTGAAATCAGCAAGCACACCCTCATCGTAGCCTGCCATTATTCTGTCGCCGTTCACGAGCTTTACCTCAGTTACGGCTGTTTTTCCCGGAAGTGTATGCACATGCGATGTATCAACGCCCTTTCTTGCGATTGACTGTGTCATAAACGGGCCATATTCATCATCGCCGACAACACCCACATATGACGCTTCACCGCCCAATCTTACAAAATATACCGCTACATTTACCGGATTTCCACCCGGAAATGCTTTGCCCATTTCCTTGTAAGAATCAATGCAGTTATCTCCCACTGTACCGATTTTCATAACATATTCCTCCTCATTTAACTCTCATACATGATGTAAAAACCGCAATATTATCGCAGCCGCCTCCCTATGAAAGGCACTGCCTCAGAGCGCTCAAGCGCTACATGCCGAAGCACGATATTGCCGAACATTATTAGAATATTACACTAAGAGTATATTATATTAAAAGCTGCAAGTCCAGTAATTTCAAATCCAAAACACCTGTCTGAAATATTTTTTTGCCTACCGATTAGTCTCTGCCTGCTTAAGCGAATACATATAATAATGAGGTGCTAACTGTTTTTGAAGTCGAACGTGGTTAATCCAAAAAGCACATCCCTAGACCAATTACTCCCTTTATTATATAAAAATAAGTGCAGAGGTCAGAGTTAATTACTCTCTAACAACTACACTTTTATGATACTAAAAAGCTTTATTTTCACCATTACCTGTTTTTGCAGGTAATTCGATTTTATACTTTTTTGAGATATTCCACTTCTTCTCGTGTAAGCTTACGGTAATGCCCTTCCATCATTCTGCCGAGCCTTACCTCTCCTATCGCAATTCTTTCAAGCTCCATTACTTTGTTTCCAACAGCGCTGAACATTTTTCTTACCTGCCTGTTCTTACCCTCATAAATCGAAATTTCGACAAGTGCTTTCCTCTCCTGCTGCTTTATTACATTAACTATCGCCGGAGATGTCACGAAGCCGCCGATATCTACGCCGTTTCTGAGCTTTGCTACTCTTTCGCTCGAAAGCTGCCCCTGCACTACTGCTCTGTAAGTCTTGTAGACATGATTTTTCGGATGCGTCAGCCTGTATGCGAAGTCACCGTCATTTGTCAAAATAAGAAGCCCTGATGTATTATAATCAAGCCGCCCTACCGGGAATAACCTTTCCGGAATATCCGCAACAAGGTCGAGGACTGTCGCACGATCTTTCTCGTCCGCCGAAGTCGTAACATATCCGACAGGCTTATTGAGAAGCACATACACTTTTCTGCTTTCGGCTTCTATTCTCCTGCCGTTGACTTCTACAACATCTCCATCTTTAACATCCGTTCCGAGCTCTTTTACAGCTATTCCGTTTATTTTCACATTGCCGTTTGCAATAAGCTCATCCGCCTTACGCCTGCTGGCAACGCCTGCTTGTGCTATATACTTATTGAGTCTCACACTCTTATCCTCGTTTCGTCAATACTTCTCGATTATTATACGACAAGCGGCGGTATTTTGCAAAGCCTTTTGCGCAGGCTGTACCCATCGTTGCACCCATCTAAAGCATGTCACGCTACCGACAAAGCTATATCAGCTTTTCATTGTAAAGACCTTTCATACCTGCTTTTCGCACACGCCTATCTATCGCTTCCGTGTCTGTTTCATACAGTCCGAGCTCTTTCATTCGGTCAAAATATGTCGAACCTGCGAATGTATACCTCGTCATAAGTCCGTCTTTTTCGAGGCTTTTCTCCCTTGCAAATGCTATTATATCGCCTATTGCCAATGTACGAGGCAGCATTACTTCTCGCTTCCCTGCAAGATACCTGACCGCATTAAAGCCGGCAAGACTGCCCGTTGAAATCGCCTCCGTATGACCGACGAACAAGCCTGCCTTTTCACCGCCGCAAAACATATTATCAATTCCATTTACCTTTAAACAATCGTCTCTTTCGGCAGCGGACAGATATCTTATCGAATTACCTTTTCCTCCCGCATACGGATCCGCATATCTTGCATTTTCAAAGCCCGGTATTTCTCTCAGGCTTTCGAGCTTGAAAAACGGTGTCATGATTTTTGCAAAGCCTGTATCGAGAAGTATTATATTCTGTGCGAATTCATCAAGCGCATATTGCTGACATACTTTAATATCAAGCTTTTCTTTTTTGACATGCTCTTTTGGAAGCGGCACGATAACAACACCGGTTTCATCAAGCTGTCTTCTTATTTCCGGAGACAGCGACTCTTTTATCAATTTTCCGGAGCCGCTGAACGCTCCAAATGAGCCGTCCGTGCGCATACCGACAAGGTCGTGACAGCCCGCTTTTTCCGAAATACTGACACGAGGTCCGAAAGACGGGCAGCGCAGCACGCACATCGAGCAGCCGTTCCCGTATGCAAGGCAATTGCCCATAGGCCCTGTCGAACCGGTACATTCGATAAATACATCACCCTCTATTACGCTTCCGTCCGCAAGCGTAATGCTCTCAAGATGTTTAATCCCTCTTTTCCGTGCAGTCCCGTTTCTGAAATCCGGACTATAATACTCGCCGCTTGTATCCGCAGGATTTTCCGTATTGCCTGCTTTTCTCACCGTCACGCAGTCCACCGCTCTTGCCGTCATCCTTACATCAATCCCTTTTTCTTTTAAGAGGCGGCGCACCTCAGGCTCTACCATCAGCACATCGTAAAGGCTGGCATGTCTGTGCCCCGGAAAGTCTATATTTTTGTGGCGTGAACACCTGTCGGTAATCACAAACAGTTCATCCGCTCCAAGCGCTATGTTTTCTTCCGCTGCCGTAAATCTGCCGTTATTTCTCATAATTCCGCCTACATTTCCAAGTCCGAGAAGCAGATCGGTTTTTTCCAAAAGCGTAACCTTCGCTCCTGCCTTTTTCGCAGCAAGCGCCGCTGCACAGCCCGACCATCCGCCTCCAATCACTACTGCTCTATACAAAACAAAACCCCCTCAAATATACTATTTAACAGTATATTCCGTAAGGAGGCTTTGTGTGCAGGGACGCAGAGAGTGCTCCGCAGCTTGCTGTTTTCGCATCGTTAATCGACAATAAACATTCATTAGCTTGTTATCAGACATGCTGCATATTTGAGTATACATTTCTGCGCCGTATATTCGCTCTATTTAAATGCGCCGCTGTTATTAAGCAGCACCGTCGAATATATAAAAAGTACATCTGTATTTTCATCAAACTCCGCAAAGCTGCCGATAAAGCTGCTCTGCATATATCTGATATCGATAAGCGTCACCTTTGAATAGCCGTCCGCCAAAAGCGGCGCAAGGCCGCTTCCAAACGAATCACGGAAAATCACAAGCTCTTTATCAGGCTCGCCGAGCGGATTTTCAAGCACGAGAAGCGGATCCGATCCCGACATAAACATCTCATACGGATCAGCACCCTTCGCTGCTGCCATATCATAAACATATGCACTGTGCGGAGTACCGGTATCATAACTTGTAACAATACAGTCTTCAAGTGCCTGCGTTGTGATATATTTTATCGTATCCGCTTTAAGCGGCAATGCCGACTGCCCGGCATAAACACCGTAAAAAGGGATATCAAGCGTGTTCACTGTATATTCACTCGGAATGGTTGTTCCCATCGCCTGTGCGATTTTTCCTGCCGTATCGAGTATACATTCCTGCTTCCAATGAGTATCCGTTCTGTAATAATCGTCTATTTGCAATGTATCAGTTATATCAATATACTCCGCAAACAGCGTTTTTTCACGCATATACTCGAAGAAATCATCATAATCCATCGAAAGATAGCCGTTTTTCTCCGCAAGGAAATAGTTCTTGTCCGGGATTATCGAAAGATATACATGCGCTCCGCTGTCATTTAAAAATGTATCGTATATAAATTGAAATCTGCTTGCCGCATAATCGAGCATGGATGTATTCATCGGATATTCGAGCTTTGATACATAGCCGTCCGCCATATAAATACCGTTATTGTCCGATTGTCTCAGCACATATTCGGAAGTAAGCGCCTTGACGGAGCGAAACGCTTCACGCATCGGAAATTGATCCTGCGTATAAGTCTCAAATTCCTCCATAAATTTGCCGTCAAGCAATGTGTCTGTCGATATTGTCGGGAACTGTGCAAGCGCTCTTCGTTCGCTCTCCGAAAATGCGTCCTTATCACGCAGCAGAGCCGCCGCAGAAAATCCGAAAATCAGCACGCATGTCAGGCAGACCGTGACAATATTTTTTATATTTTGTATCATATCTGCCCTCCTTAAAATCTGAAATATAGGAAAGGATTAAACGAGCCATCCACAAGAAATGCCGTCATAACCACGATAAGCACACATAAAAAGACAGGCTCCATAGCTGCCGCTACAAGCTCACCGAGCTTGTTTTCATTTATCTTTTCCATAACACGCTTCGGAATCGGAGTTGCTCCAATCACTGCCGCAGCAATAATCACGCCGTAGCTCCTTGCATAATAGAAAAATTCGCTTGAAACAAGCGGTACATTGCCGAAGCCAAGCATACTGCCGATATACAAAAACGCTTCTCCCATGCTCTCTGCATTGAACAGCACAAACCCAAATATCGTAAGCACAATCACATAAATGTGCCCTATACACTTTGTCTTTTCTAGCAGCTTGAGCAGGCAAAGCTTTTCGACCACAAGCATCACGGCATAGAACACGCCCCATGCGATAAAATTCCAAGCTGCACCATGCCAAAAGCCTGTCAAAAACCACACGATAAATATATTGACTATCTGACATGCAGCGCCTTTTCTATTGCCGCCGAGTGGAATATACACATAGTCACGAAACCATGAGCTGAGCGAAATATGCCATCTACGCCAAAACTCCGTTATACTCGACGAGATATATGGATAATTGAAATTTTCCATAAAATCGAACCCGAAAATTTTGCCGAGACCTATCGCCATATCGCTGTAACCTGAAAAGTCAAAATATATCTGAATCGTAAATGCTATTCCATACAGCCAGTAAAAGGCTATAGACTTATCACCCGATTCACGAAAAACAGTGCAAAGCTCACCCATCTGATTGGCAATCAAAATCTTTTTTCCGAGACCGAGCACAAAGCGCCTTATACCGTACGCAGCTCCGGATATGCTTATATGCCTGTCACCAAGCTGTCGTTCGACATCAGTATATCTGACGATCGGCCCTGCTATCAGCTGCGGGAAAAGAGAAATATATGCCGCAAGGCTTATGAGATTTTTCTGTGCCTTTGTTCTTCCCCTGTAAACATCTATAACATAGCTGAGAAGCTGAAATGTATAGAAGCTTATCCCTACCGGGAGCGCCAGTTTTAAAAGCGGTATCGATAAGCCGAATACTGCATTTGTATTTTCAATAAAAAAGTCCGCATATTTAAAATATCCAAGCATCCCAAAGCTTATCACAAGCGAAAGCATCAGAACAAGCTTCGCCGTGCGCTTACTTCTTGCATTCTCGATAAGAATACCGCAAGCATATCCCGACACGATAGAAGCAATCATAAGCAGCACATATACAGGCTCTCCCCATGCATAAAATATAAGGCTTGTTACAAGCAACACTGTATTTTTAAATTGCAGCCCTGGAGCAATAAAATAAAGGATTATCACTGCCGGTAAAAAATAATATAAAAACGGTATGCCGGAAAACAGCATGTCATTTTACCTCCGGTCTGTTTTTCTCAAGT
>CAYRZK010000023.1:0-8690 GCA_964428785.1 uncultured Oscillospiraceae bacterium
CCATATATGTCTTTATTGAATTTTCATAAACATTATGAAGCAGATAAAAATCAAAATATTCCACTCCGCATTTTTTCAGCTGCGTCTCAAACACCTCAGCCGGATTATAGCTTGTGCTTATCTGATGTCCCGGATATTTTGTTGCCAGCATAAAGCTTTCTCTCGGATAACGGCTGAGCGCCTTGCCTATGGCAATCTCCGAATTACCGTTATGATACGGATATGCCGTATCGATATAATTCACGCCGTTATCAATCGCATATTCCACCATTTCTGCCAAATGCTCTTCATTTATGCTGCCGTCTTCATTCTGAGGCAAACGCATTGTCCCAAAGCCGAGCAGCGATAATTTTTTATCTTTAAAATTTTTATATATCATACTTCTTCCTCTTATTGAATTTTCAGACTATTTATTTTAGTTTACTCTTTGCAAGCCAAAATTACCATCGTCCTTTTGTCTTTTAGCTTTTACTTTTAGGCAAAGCGGGACAGGAGTTGCCATTTTTTGTCAATACCTGTCCCGCTTATTTTTAGGAATATATCAATATTTATTTCTTTCTTCCACTATTTCTTTTACAGCTTCGATAAATCGCTCAGTTGCCGGTGTCGGATTTTTGGAATATCCGAGACCCCACCAGCAATCTGCTTCCCATTTTATCGGTATTCTTTTAAGAAACGGATGTACTTTAGTCAGATTACCCATCCCAAGCATTATGTCATCGCTGTTTGAAATATCGTTATATGCATCTGTCGTATATGACGGTATCTCTTTTATAGTAATATTTTGCGCAGCACTGATATATTCGATAAAATTGGCAAAATATCCGTTTCGCACCACAAGGGTCGCCCCTTGCAGATCATCTATTTCAACAATTACTTTACCTGCCAGCGGATGATTTATGGAAACCACTGCATATATTTCCGACTTCATTATTTTAATGCTGTTCATATGCTCTGCCAAAGGATCCGAACCATCAAATGTTACGGGTACAATATCAAAAACCTTACCGGGATATGGCATAAAATTGCCGTCCTCGTTCGGAACATTATCAAATATCACTATCTCCATATTTATATCAGGGCATTTTTTTCTGACCTCTGTCCACAGATCATCAAAAACCTCTATCGGAGTCATGATAGAATTACCGAGCTTGACAGTATTATTTTTTTGATTTCGGCATTGTGTGCTTTTTCCGATGCATTCCTGCACATTTTCAGAATTTCACACGCATCGCTGTAAAATGCTTCGCCTATTTTTGTTAAAAACTGTCCTCTATGTGTTCTTTCGAGCAGCGTTGCTCCGATTTCCTCTTCAAGCCCGTTGACCTTCTTCATCACACCTGTCGGTGTCATAAATATCTCTTCTGCCGCTTTATTAAAGCTGCCCGTATCAGCAACTTTTACAAAAGTCATAAGCTGAGTGAGTGTAAACATAATTCACCTTCTGTACCATAAACAATAATAAAACCCTTTTTAATTATAAATGGTAAATTATGAATCTTCAAGAAAAACAAAGCATTGCCAAGGCCTGCATCATAAAAGCAGTCAAAAGAAGAAACAAATGAAAATACGCACAGAAAACAAAACGGACACCCTCCATTCAATAAATGAGATGGGTATCCGTATGTTCTGCTTAATTAATCAATATGACGCTAAAACTGCATCTAAGCTGTCTTTTTGTTATTCTTTGCAATAGCAAATCCTGCTACTGCGCCAAGTGCAAGAAGCACCATAAGCATAATGAAAAGTATTGTATAAGCATTGTTGCCCTGTGTATCAAGACACCATCCTATAAAAGGCGTGAACGCAAGGTCTACTATCGAGCCTGCCGTTGCCGCAATAGATGTTGTCGTTGCGAGAAGCGCCGGCGATACCTTGATTTCATTTAATACAGAATACTTGATAGTATAAGTCATCTGTACGAATGCCGACGGCAATAATGTATAGAAGCCTACAAGCATAGGACTGATTCCCTTAGGAATAAGGAAGAAGCCGCCTACAATTACTACCATAATTGCAAATGCCACACCGATCCATTTTGCAGTCGAATGGAATACCTTATCCGCAATAACACCTCCGATCGGAGCAAGTGCGAAGAATACATAAGTTCTTATAATAGCGAATATAGCCGAATCAGATGATGAAATCCCCTGCACTGCTGTGAGATACGGTGTGAAGTATCCCTGAAGTGAATACAGTGAATATCCCACTATACATATAATAACTGCTGCCCAAGTCATCGGATTCCTAGCTACATCAGCGAGAAGCTTTACAGACTTTTCACGCTTAACCTTTTCAACCTCATCAGCCTTTGATGCATCCGGAACATATGTAATAAGCTCTCTATCCATCAAAACGATTACAAGCACCATAGCTATGGTTGTGAAAGCAGCAGCTGTAAGGACAGCGGCTCTGAAGCTCATTACAGGATCATTGAACTGATTTGAAGCCCAAAGCGCAATCGCATTTATTATAGCTCCGGTGATACCGTTTACTGCATAATATGCACCGAATGACATTCCTGATTTACCCTCGCCGCTCTTATCAGTCTTAGCACCTATAATATTAAGAATTTTCGAGAATGAAAGCCAGTAAAGTCCGGACTGGAAGAATGCCTGAAGCATCCAGATTACTGCCGCAACAGCATACGATGTAAGCATAAATGCATATGCACATGTCACAAGAGTAGTTCCGAGCAGTGCTATCAAAAGTCCCTTTTTAACATCAATCTTGTCAACAAGGATACCTGCCGGAACGGAAATGAAAAGTCCGACAATTGCATAGAATGTAAGCAGGAGCGCCGACTGTGTATTCGTCATTCCCGTTACCTGAAGCTGCAAGTCATAAAATACAAATTTGATGTATGGAAGAATATATATCGATCCTCCCGCTACACCGAGGGCAAAGATACTTCCGTACAGCTTGCCCCTGCTGATAGTGTTTTCCATTTACATGCCTCCTAATACGATATAAAAAATATAATAACATCGTTTTAATTATAATGAATTATCGGAGCATGAAGAATCAACGGTTTTTTATCCAGTATCAACTGTGAGTTCATGCTGTTTCAAGCATCCGTCATGCTGTACATTCCTACAGCACATAAAGTAAGGCGGCGCATACATTTCCTGCTGCGCCGCCCTGCATCATTCATTATTTATTTTCGAAAACTATCTCTTTTCTACATCAATTCCCGTCTTATGTCCGTTAAGATTGTATTCAGTAAGTCCGTCCTTTTCTTCGATAGCAAGAGCAAGTGTTTCACTCATAATATAATCCTTATGCTCTGCAACAGCTGCCTTCACTTCATCATCCGCTGCTACATAGATATTGATATTATCCATCATTTCAAAGTCATACTGCTTTCTGAGCTGCTGAACCTTTGAAATAAGCTCTCTTGCCAGACCTTCCTTAACAAGCTCATCGTTTAATGTTGTTTCAAGGATCGTGAATAGGTTGTTTTCCATCGCAACAGCAAAGCCCTCCTTGGCATTGATCCTTACATCGATAAATTCCTTGGTAATGTCGAAGGCTTCTCCATCAACATCAAGCTTAATGCTTTCTGCCGAATTCAAATCGGCAACCAGCTTCTTGGCATCCATACCTGCGATAATATTGCCGAATGCCTTAATCTTCTTTCCGAGAACAGGACCTGCCTTAGGGAAATTCGGCTTTAAGCTGAAATCCATATATTCGTCAAGATCCTGTGCGAACACTACCTTCTTAACATTGAGCTCCTCCATGATAAGTGGTGTGAGATCCGCAATAAGCGCTTCATACTTACCATCTACAAGAATTTCGGAAAGAGGCTGTCTTACCTTAATTTTCTCTTTTTCTCTCGTACCTCTGCCAAGAGCCACAAGGTCACGGACAAGATCCATTCTTTCTTCAACAGTCTTATCGACAAGGCTCATATCCGCTTTAGGGAAATAAGCGATATGCACTGTTTCCTCGCCTGTTAAATTTATATACATTTCATCAGAAATGAACGGCGCTATAGGAGCGATAATTCTTGCAATTCCTACAAGAATTTCATATGTTGTAGCATATACGCTCTTCTTGTCGTCTGTCATTTCAGGTGCATAGAATCTTCTTCTTGCTCTTCTGATATACCAGTTTGAAAGATCCTCCGTTACAAAGTCATTGATCATTCTGACAGTTCTCATATGGTCATAATGGTCGAGTGCATCCGTAACATTTGCTATAAGTCCGTTGTATTTTGAAAGAATCCATCTGTCGAGCTCAGGTCTGTCCGCATACGGAACATCTATTGCCTTTACATCCACCTTATCCTGATTTGAATAAAGCACGAAGAAATTATATACATTTCTGAGTGTTCCGAAGAACTTCGATACTACATCGATAAGTCCGTCCTCATCAAACTTTGTCGGTGTCCATGCCGGCGATACCGAAAGGAGATACCATCTTGTTGCATCCGCACCGTACTTTTCAAAGAGCGCAAACGGATCTACCGTATTTCCTCTCGATTTACTCATCTTCTTGCCATCCTTGTCAAGGATAAGGTCATTAACGAGTACATTTTTATATGGTGCCACACCCTTGATAAGAGTCGAAATAGCCATAAGCGAATAGAACCATCCACGAGTCTGGTCGATACCCTCACAGATAAAATCTGCCGGGAAAAGTTCATTATCAAATCTATCGGCATTTTCAAACGGATAGTGATGCTGTGCAAACGGCATAGCGCCGGAGTCAAACCAGCAGTCCATAACCTCCGTAATTCTCGTCATCGGCTTGCCGCAATGAGGACATTTAATATGCACCTCATCAACATACGGTCTGTGCAGCTCTATGCTTTCATCTATATCTTCAATCGCCTTTTCAACGAGTTCTTTCCTTGAGCCTATGCTTTCAAGATGACCGCATTCGCATCTCCATAGGAATAGGCGTACCCCAATATCTTGTTCTCGAAATAGCCCAGTCCTTAACATCTGCAATCCAGTTGCCGAAACGCTTCTCACCGACAAAATCAGGGAACCAGTTGACTGTATTATTATTTTCAACAAGCTTATCCTTAAGCTTGCTCATTTCTATATACCAGCTTGGCTTCGCATAATAGATGAGCGGTGTCTGACATCTCCAGCAATGCGGATAATTGTGAATCATATTTTCCTTTGAGAAAAGCTTATTTTCACCTGCAAGCCATTTAACAATCTCTACAGCAAGGTCATCATCCGTAACAGTCCTGCCCTGCCAAGGTCCCTCAGAATATTTGCCGTTTTCGTCTACCGGCTGGAAATACGGAAGCCCATATCTTCTTCCCGTCTGATAGTCGTCTTCACCGAATACCGGCGCTGTATGAACAATACCTGTACCGTCATCCGTCGTTACATACGGTGCACATGTAACGAAATATGCTTTTTTATCGAGCTCTCTTCCCGGAATCAATCTTTCATATTCGATATACTCAAGGTCTTTGCCCTTCATTTCCTCAAGTATTTCATATTCATCCTTGATAACTCTTTCGAGCGCTGCCTTTGCAAGATAATATACCTCGCCCTCGCCGTTTCCGGACAACATTTTTATCTTAACATAGTCCATATCCGGACCTACTGTAAGCGCAACATTTGCAAGGAGTGTCCAAGGCGTTGTCGTCCATGCAAGGAAATATTCATCGGCATCCTTTCTCTTAAACTTACATGTAGCCGTAAGCACCTTAACTTCCTTGTAGCCCTGTGCTACCTCATGCGATGCAAGCCCTGTTCCGCAGCGTGGACAATAAGGGAGGATCTTAGCACCCTCATAAACAAGTCCGTCTTTAAATACCTTATCAAGTATCCACCAGCAGCTTTCTATATAATTATTGTCGAGTGTGATGTATGGATTGTCGAGGTCAGCCATATAAGCCATATCTTCGGACATTTCACGCCATGCTTTTTCATATGTGAATACGGATTCTCTGCATTTTTCATTAAATGCCTTAATACCATATTTTTCGATATCCTGCTTACCGGACATACCAAGCTGTTTTTCGACTTCTATTTCCACCGGAAGCCCGTGCGTATCCCATCCGGCTTTTCTCTTGACCTGGAAGCCCTGCATAGTCTTATAACGATTGATCGAATCCTTTAAGGTTCTTGACATAACATGATGAATTCCCGGTCTCCCGTTTGCTGTCGGCGGTCCCTCGAAGAACACGAACGACGGCTGTCCCTCTCTTGCCGCAACACATTTTCCGAGCAGGTCTTCTTCTTTCCATCGTTTTACCTGTTCGCTCTGAACTTCTTTGATAGGTTTTTCAGATAAGTTCTTAAACATACTTTACATTTCCTTTCCTTATGCAGCAGCCTGCATATATCTTAAAATATAACGCTTGATTTTACCGCATCTCCTCACCGGAGCATCCGAAAAAAATAAATCCCCAATGCCTCATAGCATTAGGGACGATCAATTAACCGCGGTACCACCCTAGTTGCAGCCCTGGCCGTGTTCAGCCGCTGCCTCTCATTTGGGGCGAAGCTCCGGAGTGATATTCATCAGCTGCTTCACCATTTCCCTCTCAGCTCCGCTCAAAGACGGCAGGAAACTCTCTGTAAGGTTATTACACAACAACTACTTTGTTCCTTCATCGCTTCATTATTTATTTTAATTACTCAGACCAATCAATAAAATTTCGCTTAATCCACGCAATTATCTCAAAAAAACGCTTTGTTGTCAACCTTTTTTCTTGTTTCGCCTTTCCTTTTCGGCTTCAAAATCGTCAATTAAAATCACATTTGGCTTATCATCAAGCTCCGGCTCAGGCTCAGCCAAAAACTCATCGACCGGGCTCCATATATTCTGACCCTGCTTGTTCTTTTTTTTCTTATCGCCTTCCCCACCGGGAGCACTCTCAATATATATATAACCCACCGCAACGACCATAAGAGCGACCAATGCCAGCACTATATATCTCATCATTTTCCCCACCTTTCATATTCATTGTTTTCAGTATACCATCTTTGTACGAAATGCGAAACAATAATATTGGAATTTGTTTATTTTTACAATATTTTTTTGCTAAACTTGTTGAAAATTGTAGCTTTTCACCTTGACTGCAACATCCCGTTGTTATATAATTTTACTATGTTTTTTGTACAAAATTTAATTTAATAAAGAAAGGAAAGACTAAAATGAAGACAATGAAAAAGGTATTATGCATTGCATTGGTACTCATCATGGCTCTCAGCATGGTTGCCTGCGGCGGCGGAGACGATAACAATACAAATGAAGCTGCTATCAACCTCGGCGGAATCGGTCCTATCACAGGCCCTGCTGCTGTATACGGCGTAGCTGTAATGAACGGTGCTCAGATCGCTGTTGACGAAATCAACGAAAAGGGCGGAGATATCACTTTCAATTACAACTTCCAGGATGACGAAAACGACGCTGAAAAGTCGGTTAACGCTTATTCAAAGCTGAAGGACTGGGGACTCCAGATTCTTCTCGGAACTGTAACTACAACTCCTTGTATCGCAGTTGCATCAGAAACAAATTCAGACAGAATCTTTGAACTCACTCCATCAGCTTCATCAGCAGATGTTACAAACGGTAAAGACAATGTATTCCAGCTTTGCTTCACAGACCCTAATCAGGGTGTTACAGCTGCCGATTATATCTATGAAAACAATCTCGGAACTAAGATTGCTGCCATCTACAACAATGCAGATGCATACTCAACAGGTATCTTCACAGCATTCAAGGCAGAGCTCGCATCAAATGGCGTTGAGCTCGTTTACACAGGAACTTTCGCATCGGATGACAATGCTGACTTCAATGTACAGCTCACAGGTGCAAAGGAAGCAGGCGCAGACCTCGTATTCCTTCCTATTTATTATACTCCGACATCACTTATCCTCGCTCAGGCTAAGTCAATGGACTATGCTCCTACATTCTTCGGATGTGACGGCATGGACGGTATCCTCGCTCTCGAAGGCTTCGATACTTCACTTGCTGAAGGCTTAATGCTCATGACTCCGTTCAACCCGTGGTCTGAAAACGAAAATGTTGCTTCATTTGTTAAGGAATATGAATCAAGATACAATAACACTCCAAATCAGTTTGCTGCCGACGCTTATGACTGCGTATATGCTATCTACGAAGCTTGCGTTGCTGCCGGCGTAACTGCTGACATGAGTACTTCGGATATCTGCGATGCTCTTATCAATACATTCACAGGCGATTTCTCACATGACGGTCTTACAGGCACAAACATGACATGGAATACTGCCGGCGAAGTATCAAAGGCTCCTATCGTTTGCGTAATCGAAAACGGACAGTATGTAGACCTCTAAGCGTCTGCTTACCGGCTCATCGAAAGATATACAAACTTTTACAATATACCGAGGTGCTTCATTGCGCCCCGGTATACATTTATTTATTGAGGTATGATTTATTATGACTTTTTTAACTTATCTTATTAACGGGCTGAGCCTTGGCAGTATATATGCTATCATTGCGCTCGGCTATACTATGGTTTACGGTATCGCCAAGATGCTTAATTTTGCCCATGGTGATGTTATTATGGTCGGTGCTTACATTTCATTTTGTTCAGTTGCCTATCTTCATCTCCCGTCATGGCTCTCTGTAATCGTAGCAATGATCGTATGCACCGTTCTCGGCATTACTATCGAAAAACTCGCTTACAAGCCTCTCAGAAATTCATCATCACTAGCCGTTCTCATTACAGC
>CAYRZK010000024.1:0-8627 GCA_964428785.1 uncultured Oscillospiraceae bacterium
TTATGAAAATTCAATAAAGACATATATGGATCCTAAGTGGGGCATACTCGATTATTTTAAAAATCAAAAAAAGCTCGGTAGAATAAAGCATCTTGGATTTTCATGCCACGGAAGTGTTAAGACACTTGAAAAGTTTCTTGATTATGCCGGAAATGATATGGAATTCTGCCAGATACAGCTCAATTATCTTGATTGGACGCTTCAGGATGCCAAGAAAAAGTATGAGCTGCTTACAGAAAGGGAGATACCTGTTTGGGTAATGGAGCCGGTGCGTGGAGGCAAGCTTGCCAAGCTCAGCGAAGCAGAGGAGCGCAAGCTCAAGGAGAACCGTCCGGACGAGTCAACTGCGGCTTGGGGCTTCAGATTTCTGCAAGGGCTTGACAATGTACATATGATTTTGAGCGGAATGTCGGATATTTCTCATGTTAAAGATAATATCAAGACTTTTGAGGAGATTAAAAAGCTTTCGGACGAAGAAACGGCGATTATCATGGAAGCTGCCGAAAATATGAAAAATTCGGTACCGTGCACAGGCTGCGGATATTGTGCAGCCGGATGTCCGAAAAATCTCGATATTCCGGTACTTATCGAAGCATACAACAACATAAGATTTTCGCAAGATGCTCCTGATATAAATACAGGAATGAGAATAGAGGGACTCGATAGAGATAAATGGCCTCATGAGTGCATAAAGTGCGGCGCTTGTGCGGCAATATGCCCGCAGAGTATAGATATTCCGAATATTCTTTCGGATTTAACATTTGCACTTGCCGAAATTCCAAGCTGGGCTGAAATATGCCGTAAGCGTGAAGAGGCAAGCAAAAATATTAAATAACGGAGGGAAGATTATGGCAGCAGGAAAAAGCGTAACATACGGAACGACACTTTACAGAGGCTTTATAAGCGACAATGTTTACCATGATGCGGAGCTTGGTGATGTGAATTTCAGTGCATATGTTCCGGACAGCTATGACGGAAGCAAGCCCTATGCGTTATTTATAACGGTGCCGGGCTGGGACGGATGGCTGTTTTGGGGAGTCGGAGCCAATCTGGAATATCAGGATTTCGGCATTGAAGCGCAGAAATACAATAAAGAAATGATAGTTCTTTCTTTACAATTCGATGCCTGCGATGAGCTTACGGCAAAACAGACAATAGCACTCGTCGAATATTATCTTGATAATTATAATATCGATCGTAAAAAAATATATCTTCACGGATATTCTGCCGGAGGTGAAACCACTTCTTATGTTATGGGAATTAAGCCGGAAATATTTACGGCATATCTCATAACAAGCTCCAAGTGGAACGGAGATATAAGCAAAGTGGCGGAGGCTAAGGTGCCGGTGTATTTTGCTACTGCCGAAACAGACAGCTATTATCATATTTCGTATTTCAGTAATGCATATAATGAGCTGTGTTCACTGTATGAGAAACAGGGATTATCAGAAGATGAAATAAAAAAGCTTGTGGTTTTGGATGTAAGACCTCAGAAGTATTTTACGGACAGAGGCTACAAGAGGTTTGACCAGCATGGCGGCGGTATGGCATTTGCGCATGAAGAAGAGATTATGAGCTGGCTTTTCAGTCACTAGCCGCTTGATATAATAATTGCGCCGAATGATTGCTCGTCATGCACGGTGGTAATCATATATAGAGGATTATTCCAAAGGCTTAACGATGCTTGGTAAACAGAAGTATCAAAAACAAAATGCATCAATGTATTGAATGACTAAGATACGGGGGATGCGTACAAAAATATTATATGAGTGAGGAGTTGCGATGAACAGGAAGACAAAATACTATTTGGCGCTGTTCTCTCTTGCGACGGGAGGATGCAGCATATATCTGCTCGCATACATAAGATATGTATTTTATGATCAGATGATTATGACACTTGATGTCACAAATACACAGCTTGGATTTTTAAATACCATTCAGTCATCGGTAGGGCTTATGCTGCTGCTTCCGAAAGGCATTATAGCAGATAAATTCGAGTCGAAAAATATTATAATATTTTCGCTTATACTAAATTCAATATGCTCGTTTGCTTTTGCAACATTTACGACCTACAGCATGGCACTTATATGCTGGGCGGGGCTTGCTCTTTCGACAGGTCTAGGATATTGGCCGGCGCTGATAAAAATGATAAACAGCCTTGCCTCGGCAGATCAGTCGGCAAGATCTTTCGGAATATACTATGGTATTTACGGCATAGCGGCAGCGCTTATCAATATCGTTGAAGTATGGGCAGGCAATATGTTCGGATTTAGCGGAGCTGTATATGTAATAGGCACCATGACAGTTATTGCAGCAATAATGGATGTATTCCTGCTTCAGAGCACAAAATCAAGGATTATAAGCGGTGAGCTCGAAGCGCCTAAGCAGGATGGCGGTCGTGACAAGATGAAGATATCCGATATCAAGTATGTTGTGAAATGGCCGGGCTTCTATCTTCTTGGATTTACATGCTTCTTTACATATATGTTGTATGCGAATGTATCGTATTTCAATCCATATCTTGTAAATGTAATAGGAATGCCGGCAGGAATATCTAGCGGACTTTCGGTAATAAGGACTTATTTCCTAATGCTTGTATGCCCTGTGGGAGGCTTCTTTGCAGATAAGGTGTTCAAGTCAACATCAAAGACCTTGGCTTTCTTTGCGCCTATTATAGCAGTAATGTTCATTATTCCTATTTTCTTCAAGCCCGGAATGAATGTATGGGTGGCTGCCGTATACTCGCTTGTACCGTCTCTTTTGGTAATGCCGATTTATTCAATCATGAATTCGGTGCTTCGTGAGCTTCATGTGCATCCGCTTGTTGTGGGAACAACGGTAGGACTTTCGGGTATATTCAGTACATGGACGGATATGCTTTCACCTGTAGTATTCGGGCATTGGCTTGATAAATACGGTAACGGTGGATATACATATATATTTGTTGCACTTGCATTTTGTGCTATCGGTGTAATGCTTACAGAGCTTCTTGTAATCAGACACGACAAGAAGTGCAAAGCAGGTGTGCGTGTGATGAGAGTTGAATAAATTTGGTTTTGTTATTGTTTTTAGTAAACAAAGGAGGAATTGCATAATGTTTTACGATTTTAATTACAATCATCCTGTAAATATTCATTTTGGAAAAGATGCGATAGACTATCTTCCGGAAGAAATTAAGAAAGCAGATACCAATAAGGTGATGCTTGTTTACGGCGGCGGATCAATCAAAAGAAACGGTGTATATGACAAGATAACGGCTGTCCTTGAAAAAGCAGGAATCGAATGGGTAGATTTCGGTGGCAATGTAAAGCCGTTATACCAAAATATTTTAAAAGCTGTGGAAATATGTAAAGAAGAGGGTGTTGGATGCGTTGTCGGCATAGGCGGCTCAACATGCATGGATATGGCAAAGGTTATAGCTTGCGGAGCAGCGAACGATGGAGATTTATGGGCATACATCAAGGGCGCGCCGAGAGCTAACAAAGGATTGCGCATAGGTGCGATCCCGACATATCCTTCAGGCGGTTCGGAAACAAGCAGAGGCGCTGTTGTGGATGATGAAGAAACAGGTGGAAACGGTACGCTTTACGATGCTATTCCGGATTTCTCAATCATCAATCCTGAATATGCATATACACTCGATAAGCTTACAACAGCTTACGGTGCGGCTATCACTATGCAGCAGGTGAGCCTTAACTATCTCCAGGGTGACAGCCCTATATCGGAGAGACTTATTGAGGGCTTGCTTGATACGATAAGAGAAAGCGTTGAGACTTCTCTTACAGAGCCTGAAAATTATGAAGCAAGAGCAAATCAGGCGCTTGCATCGATTTACGGAACGAACGCTATGCCGTCACTCGGAATGTCAAGAACATGGGCATATAATCTTTATGAATATGTAGGCATTATCAGACGACTTTTAAAGATAAATTATCGCCAGACTTTTACAATAATATTCCCTTGCTGGCTCAAAGCCGAAGCTAAGTATCATGGCGAAGCTGTGAAGAGATATATGGTGAAGATCTGGGGCGTAGATCCGACCCTTTCGGAAGCAGAAGCTGCTGCTGAGGGCGCTAAGAAGATTACGGAGTACTATGAAAAGATAGGTCTGCCTATGAAGTACAATTTAGTAGCGAATGTTCCTATGCCGTCAAAAGCAGAGATTATTGCAGCAACAGAAGCAGAATATGTGGATGTAATGCTTCCGATGGATGAAATCGTAGCGATGTATGAAGAATGTATGGATCTTTAATTACTATCTTCAGCATTAACATAATAAAAGGCTCCTAAAGGCAACCGGCAAGAAGAAACAGAGTCTCAGGTCTTTGTTTCTTTTTGTTTTCATGATCGGAGTCAGATGTAAAAAAGTAAATCAAGCATATGTATGTTACATATGCATATATGTGACATGTGTGATGTAAATGAAAGGGTGTTCAAAATATTAAATTGGTATGATGTTGAAAAAAGGGCATCGAGCGTATATAATGGTGATGAAGGGATTTTACTAAAAGTGAAAGGCGGTGCTTATCGTGTATACGCTTAACCAGCTGGAGATTTTTGTCCGTGTAGCTGAAACAGGCAGCTTTAACAAGGCGGCAGAGGAAGTATTCCTTACTCCGAGTGCTGTGATGAAGCATGTAAATAATCTTGAAAAAGAAATAGGAGCGGCACTTTTTTTGAGGACATACAGAGGGCAGAGTATGACAAGAGCCGGAGAGCAGCTTTTTAAGGACGCAAAGAAGATACTTGAGCTTTGTGAGATTTCTGTTGAAAATGTGCATGCAGCGGCAATGCTTGAAAAAAATGTGATAAGGCTCGGTACTGCAATAATGTATCCTTCGGATATCTTTGCTGATATATGGCAGGAGGTGCAAAAAAGAGACAGCACGGTAAGCATAGAAATCGTGCCGTTTGATAGTATTCCGAACAGTGAGGGATATATTATACCATATCCCGGAACGAGCATCGATGTTGCCGTTACAACATATGACGATCTGTTTCTTAAGGCAAGAAATTTAAATGCCGTTGAGGTAGTAAAGGTGCCGCTGTGCGTAAATCTATCCGTAAATCATAGACTGGCAGATAAAGAAAAAATAACGCTTTCCGACTTCGAGGGTGAAACACTGATCGTAACAACTGACGGAAGAGATTCAAACTGCGATAAGTTCAAACGCAGCCTCATAAATAGCGGCATCAATGTGAAGATTGAAGAAATAGGTTATTATTCAATTGATCTATACAATAAATGTGCGGCAAGCGACGAGATGCTCCTCGGCACGGGGCTTCATATTAAGATGCATCCGCTTTTAAAGAGAATTCCGATAGATATGGATATTGAGAGTTCACTTGGCATTATATATTCAAAAGAGCCTACACCGGCGGTTATACGCTTTATAAGCCTTGTTAAAGAGGTATTGCAGGAGGGTGTATAAGACAAGCATGGTTTTACCAAAGGTAAAAAGTAAATGACGAAACGAGACTTCTGGACAAGTCTCGTTTTTTATATACTTAAATTGCACTTCATAGCGCATTTTTTATTATATGTAGGAAATGTCGTTTTCGATATTTCCCAAACTCAAGCAAGGCTCGATGCCGCACGCAATCGACATACCGGCTTTGCTCTATATTTTTACAGAAGGAGAGAAAAAGATGTCAAAAACTAGACAGTATTTATCGCTGGCTGCTCTTGGTATCGTAGGCGGAGCTATCTGGATCATTCCTTATCTCAGATATGTTTTCTATGATCAGTGGGCAGCTTCACTCGGAGCAACGAACACACAGATCGGACTTATCAGTACTGTATTCTCGGTAGTATCACTCATAAGAGGTATTCCGGGAGCATATTTCTCAGATAAGTTTGATGCCAAGAAAATCATTATTTATGCAATTTCTTCGCTTACAGTGCTAACATTTATCTATGCATTCTTTACAACAAACTATACAGTAACACTCATTATCTGGGCTATCATGCCTATGTGTACATTCGGTTACTGGCCTGCACTTGTAAAGTACATCAACAACCTCGGAGACGACGATTCATCCGGTAATGCTTACGGTACTTATTATCTTATCAACGGACTTACCGGAGCAGTAGGTAATGCTATTCCTCTCTGGGTTTCAACAAGATGGGGCTTCGAGGGCGCTGTAGTAGCTATCGGTATCGTAACTACACTTGCCACACTCATGGTAATCTTCTTCCTTGAAAGTGAAAAGGACAAGAGAGCAAGAGGCGTTGTAATGCAGGGTGACGGAGACGGCATCAAGCTCGGAGACCTTAAGTATGTATTTAAGTGCCCGGGCTTCTGGTTTATCGGCTTCGGATATACGCTTACATACACTCTTTATACACATATCGCATATTTCACTCCGTACCTTGTAAATGTTATCGGCATGTCGGAAGAAATGTCATCGACATTCTCAATCATAAGAACTTACGGAACAATGCTCTGCGCACCTATCGGCGGACTTATTGCAGATAAAGTATTCCACTCGACTTCAAAGTGGTTCATGTGCTCAGGCATTATCATTGCAGCTATGATTGCGGGCGTATTCTTCTTCAAGGAGGGCGCAAACCAGATGGTAATCGGTATTTATTCGGTACTTCCTGCATTTATTATTATGGCACTTTATTCAGTACAGTATTCACTCATCAGAGAATCACATATTCCGGGTATCGTGCTTGGTACGGCAGTAGGGCTTTCGTCAATGATAGGTAATCCGGTAGACTCAGTTTATCCGGCACTTTTTGGACACTGGATGGATACTTACGGAGATAAGGGTTACAACTACATTTTCATCTTCCTTATTGTAGACGCACTCCTCGTAGTAGCTCTCGGCTTTATCGTTAACAAGTATCATAATGATATTAAGAGCGGTAAGAAGAAAGAAATCGTTATTGAAAGACTTGCAAAATAGTTTTCTCGAACAGCGATAAGAAATAGTAATAAAGCAAAATCTCATGTTGATTTGGGATTTTGCTTTTATTTTTGGCAAATCCGAAATATCTAGCGGACATTAGATGAGCATAGCAGAGAAAAGCAAGATATAAAAAATGTGCCCGAGCGTTTTTTATGCAAGGGCACATTAAGTATGAAATTATATTTTGTTAACATATCGTGAGTATCGCCCGGCAGCTTCTGTTGTCAGCACTCACTGCTCACGAAAAATTTTCATTATGTGAAAAGTATCCTATTTAACAAGAACATACTTTTCAAGTCTGTCGATGGCTTCGTCAAGAAGTACAGGCGGTATTGCAACATTGATTCTGATGTGGCAAGCACCATGGAATGCACGACCGTCCTGAGTTGAAACTCCGTGATCCCACATCTTCTTTTCAAGCTCATCGAGTGTTATGCCGTGCTTCTCGCAATACTTTGAGCAGTCGGCAAAGAGAAGATATGTTCCCTGAGGCAGAGTCATTGTAATATCGTACTGTTCGAGGAAGGCTTTCATCTTGTCGATATTTGCGGCAAGCACCTGATTGAGCTCGTCTACCCATTCATGTCCCTCAGGCTTGTATGCACCGATAAGCGCATGCTGTGAGAATACATTGATATCGTTGTAGTGGCAGAGTGATTCATCCTTATCAATTCTATGAGCAAGATACTTGTTGTAGATGATGCGATATGAACCGATGAGACCAGCCATATTGAAAGTCTTTGTAATAGCATATTCGGCAACAGTGTTCATTCTTGCCCATTCGTTTACCGACTGTGATGGGATGTGCTTATATCCCGGTCTAATGAGATCTGACCAAATCTCGTCAGAAACGACTTTGACATCGTACTTTTCAAAAATTTCGTAAGCCTTTTCGAGCTCCCACTTTTCCCAAACACGACCTGTCGGATTGTGAGGTGAACAGAATACACATGCATGGATTCTGTTTTTTCTTATCTTCTTCTCCATATCCTCAAAATCCATTCTGTAGATGCCGTTTTCATCGAGCTTGAGCTCTGAATGAACTATGTTCCAGCCGTTGTTTTCGAGAGCCGATGTGAAGCCCACATATGTAGGTGAGTGAACGAGAATGTTATCTCCTTTTGAGCAGAGAACATTGAGAGCACCTACAACACCGCCGAGAACGCCGTTTTCGTAAGCTATATGCTTTCTTTCAAGACCTACAGCGCCGTTTCTCTTAGTCTGCCAGTCGATGATGGAGTTCCAGTATTCATCGGTAGTTTTGTAATAACCGAAGCACGGATGCTTTACTCTTTCTGCCATAGCTTCTGTGATTGTCGGGCATGTAGCAAAGCTCATATCAGCAACCCACATAGGGATAACACTCCAGCCTTTCATAGGGGGAGTAGGATCATCGTATAAATCGTCAACTGCCCATGCATCATGACCACGACGATCAATAACTGATTCAAAATCGTATTTCATAATCTTTTAACATCCTTTCTGAAAATTTTGCGTAAATTATATTTACAGTATTGCACAAATGCATCGTTTTGGCAAGCAAAGCGCCGAAAAATGCACATATGCACGGATTTGTATACTAAAGCACCAAGGGCAATAACAGAACGAAAAATGTGATGTATTCATTTCACTTTACGAAAAAATAAGACGAAAAATTGACAAAAAATTAAGTAAAATAATGGACGAAAAAGCAACGGCTGTGATATAAT
>CAYRZK010000025.1:0-8578 GCA_964428785.1 uncultured Oscillospiraceae bacterium
GTATATTGCTGCCGTCCGATATGGAGATAGGTATTGTGCCGGATGACAGTCGTGCCGGTATCATACTTGCGACGGACAGCATGGAATATAAATATGATAAGGTGGACGAGATAAATGTCAGCCTTGCAGGCACATTTGTCAATCTTCTCAGGTTTGAGAAATATGATTTTTGGAATAAGGTTAAGACAAAGTTTTTATAATGGTTTAATATATGTCAGATAAATTTATATATGTTGCAAAGCCGGAGGATGAGGAGTTTGAGATTAAAGATATTGTCAGGCACAACTTCACATTTTCTTCAAGGCTGCGTACGAAATTAAAAAAAAATAATTCGATATATCTGAATGGCGAGCCTGCTTTGGGGTGGAAAAAGCCGAAGGCAGGAGATGTGATTTCGGTACGACTGCCGGAGGAAATGTCGGATTTTGAGCCGGAGGATATTCCGATATATCCTATCTATGAGGATGATGATCTTCTTATTATCAATAAACAGCCAGGTTATGTCGTTCATCCGACAAGAGGGCAGCCAAAGCATACGATGGCAAATGCTTTGATGAAGTATATGCTCGATACAGGGCAGAGCTTCAAAATTCGTTTTGTAAACAGGCTGGACAGAGATACTTCCGGAGTGCTTGTAATTGCTAAAAATTCGTATGCACAGGAGGAGCTTACAAAGCAGATGAAAGCGAATGAGGTGCGCAAATATTATGCAGCACTGCTTTGCGGAGTGATGGAAGAGGATGAGGGGACAGTTAATCTTCCCATAGGACGACCGGATCCTGATAGAATAGAGCGAGGCGTGCTTGATGAAGCCGAAGGAGGATATGCTTCTGTGACGCATTTTAAGGTGCTTGAGCGTCATGAAGAGAGGTTTATCAAGCTGGCATCTGAACTTACGGTCGAGAGCGGATTTGTTGAGGGGATGCCGAGGAGCGTCACTGAAAATGAAGCGGAGGAGCTGGAGAAGAGCGGTCTTGTACAAGGCTGCGACGGATATACCATATGCGAGCTTTTATTGGAGACGGGACGCACTCATCAGATAAGGGTACATATGGGATACCTTAATCATCATGTTGTTGGAGATACGCTTTACGGCGGCGTGCTGGCAAGGAACATTGACGGCATGTATATACCGATTGCAAAGAGGCAGCTTCTGCATGCAAGGCGGCTGTGCTTTAATCACCCGGTAACGAAAAAGCACATCGAGGTGGAAGCACCGATGCCTGAAGATTTTAAGGTTTGAATAATGCTGCGCAAGGACAGAATGCGTTGCTGTAAAAATAAAAAAGGAGGAATATGTTATGTCAAAGATTTTGTTTCATAATGCTAAGGTCTATGTAGAAAAGGGTGTTTATGCCGAAGCTGTTCTTGTAGACGGAGGAAGAATTAAAAAAGTGGGCACAAATGCCGAAATTATGCCGTATGCTGCGGAATGTACAGAGGTGATCGACTGCGGCGGCAAGACTTTAATACCGGGACTCAATGATACGCACATGCATCTTTTCATGTTTGCGGAGACGCTTAATCAGGCGCCTGTAGAGGGAGTATCATCAATCGATGAAATGATTGAGGTATGCAAAAAATTTGCGGCTGAGCATCCGGCGGCTGTAGAGCACGGCATCCATGCTATGGGATGGAATCAGGATCTCTTTACTTCGGGAGAAAAGAGAATTCCGAACAGATTCGACCTTGATAAGATAAGCACGGAGTATCCTATCGTAATCGAAAGAATCTGCGGACATATATATTCATGCAACACGAAAGCCGTTGAAATGGCAGGTGTCACGGCAGATACTCCTCAGCCGGACGGCGGAGAATTTGAAATCGGTGCTGACGGACAGCCGAACGGAGTATTTAAGGAAGCGGCTACAGCTCTTGTAAATCCTGTAGTGCCGGGCTTTACGGCAGACGATTATCACAGAATTCTTTTGGATGCACAGGCTTATGCATTTGAGCACGGTCTTACATCTATTCAGAGTAATGATATAGGTACATCATCGTTTTCATCGATACAGGAGGGATTTGACCTTATTAAGGACATGATCGCAAAGGATGAATTAAAGATTAGATACAGTTCTCAGACTTCGTTCCCGGATGCGGCTTCTATCGAAGAATTCTGCACAAGCGGCGAATGGGTTAAAAAGGACGAATACGGAGAAGATCCGCTTCTCACACCCGGAGCGGTTAAGATGTTCAGAGACGGAAGTCTCGGCGGCAGAACGGCGCTTTTGAGAGATGGATATGTTCCGGACAGAGAAAATCATGGTATTGAATGGCACAGTATGCAGCAGCTCAGAGATTTTACAAAGGCTGCAAATGCTCACGGAATGCCTGTAGTATGCCATGTTATCGGTGACGGCGCTGTTGAAAGCGTAATGCAGGCATTTATCGAAGCTGATCCTACAGGAAAGAACCCTTGCAGAAACGCTCTGATTCATTGTCAGATTACAGATGCGGAGCTTATCGACAGAATTGTTGCGCATAACATTTATGTATATGCACAGCCTATCTTTATTGATTATGATATGACTATCGTAGAGCCTCTTTGCGGAGCGGAGCTTGCAGAAACCTCATATGCGTTCGGTACTCTTTTACGCAAGGGTGCACACCTTTCATACGGAACGGACTGCCCGGTAGAGAGCTGCAATCCTTTCAGAAATCTATATACTGCAATTACAAGAAAGGGCATAAACGGAGAGCCTGAGGACGGCTGGTATGCTAAGGAGTGTGTAGACAGAGAAACGGCTATAGATTCATATACTATTGAAAGTGCTTATGCACAGTTCCTTGAAGATAGAAAGGGAAGAATTAAGGAAAATTATTATGCGGATCTCGTGCTTCTTTCGGATGATATCTTTACATGCGACGAGAGGGCGATACTCGATATAACATCGGAGCTTACTATGGTAAAAGGCCGCATTGTGTATAAGAAGTAAGTAAAGTAAGAGAATATATATGAAAAAAGAGGCTTTTTACAGCCTCTTTTTAAATGTGTCTGTTATTCGCATAATGCGGCAAATTCGTCTACGAGCTTCGCAAAGGTTTTCATTGCACTTAATACAGGTATCTCTGTTCCCATATCCACTCCGGCAATTTTAAGCAGCTCAATAGGATGATCGGATTCGCCGGTTGTAAGGAATTTCTTATAATTATCACGAGCTTCATTTTCGCACGGATTATCGCTTGCGCCTTTTATGATAAGATCGGAAATTGCGGATGCGGCTGAATATCCGGTTGCATATTTGTAAACATAAAATGCTCTGTAGAAATGCGGAATACGAGCCCATTCATAGGAGATTGCATTATCGCTTATTACTGAGTCTCCGAAATAAAGCTTGTTTAATTCACCATACTTTTCGCAAAGCCATTCGGCTGTGAGAACTTCTCCGTTCTCGACTGCCCCATGTGTGAGCATTTCAAATTCGGCAAACATCGTCTGGCGGAACAGAGTGGTGCGGAATTCCTCAATATGCATATTGAGAAGATACTTTTTCATATTAAGTGCAGCTTCGTGTTCCTTGCTGCCTGCCGGCGAGGCTTTGATCTGTTCGTCGCTTACCTTGATAAGATGTTTCATAAGGAGCGCTTCGTTCACTGTGGAAGCGACCTCCGCAGTGAATATCGAGTGGCTGCCGTAAATAAAAGGCTGAGCTTCACGAGTGTAGCTTGAATGCATCGAGTGTCCCATTTCGTGAACAAGTGTAAATACATCCTTGAGCTTGCCTGAAAAATTGAGAAGTACATAAGGAAAACTGTCATATGAACCAAAGCTGTATGCACCGCTTGTTTTCCCCTTGTTTTCGTAGACATCTATCCAGCCCTCTTTAACACCGTTCATGGCTCTTTCGATATATTCATCGCCGAGAACGGAGAGCCCGTCACGCATGATATCAAGCGCTTCATCAAATGAAACCGGCTTTTCTTCGATTTCTATAAGGGGAACATATACATCGTACATATGGAGCTCGTCAACGCCGAGAAGCTTCTTTCTGATATCCATATATTTATACATTGCAGGCAGTCCGTCATGAACGGCTTTAATAAGGCTGGTATATACGGATTTCGGAATATTGTCGCCAGAAAGTGCGGCTTCGAGTGATGATGGATATTTCCTGATGCGAGCTGTGACAACATCTGTTTTTGTGTTGTAGCTGTATGCTGTTGCGATAGTGTTTATAAGGTCGATATATGACTGATATTTGGCATCAAAAGCCGCTTTTCTGACTTCACGGCTCGGACTTTCCATAAAGTTGATGTAGTTGCCCTGAGTGAGCTCGACCATATCACCATTTTCATCCTCGATTTCACCGAATTTCATATCTGCATTGTTGAGCATTGTAAATATATCATCGGCAGCGCCTGTGATTTCGCTCATTTGTGCAAGGATGTTTTCTTCCGGCTTGGAAAGAACATGAGCTTTCATGCGAAGAGTATCCTTAATTAGGAATTCATAAATTTTGAGACCGTCCTCTTCGTCGATAAAATCCAAAAGGCGTGATTCGGGGATTTCCAATAATTCCGGCGTGAAAAACGACATGGCAGCCGAAACCTTGGCAATAGCGACATTGGCACGGTCGCACATAGCCTGATATTTGGAAACTCTGTTGTCTTCGTCCTTTCTCATACGAGCATAGACAAAAGCTCTTTCAAGCTTCTGCCATATATTATCTTTTGTTTTGAAAGCGTCGAGAAGGACGGCAGCACTGTTACCGAGATGTCCGGAAAACTTGCCAAAAGCTTCGGCATCGGCGATGCATTGCGCAATATCGGTATCCCAGTCTGCTTCGTTTGGATACATAGCTTCGATGTTCCATTTGAATTTTTGATCGATCTCGCTTCGTTCTCTTAACTTTTTACTGTTTTTATTTTCTCCCATAAAAATACCTCCGTGTATAAATTGTTTGATTATTTACAATTAAATCTGTATAATATATAGTTGCTTGATTTGTACGATAGGATATACAAATCATAGACAATATATTTAAACATAAAATGTATTGCAGTACGGCTGCTGCATAATTCAGCTGCGGAAGCATACTGCCTGTATTATACCACAGAATGGAAGGAATATCATAAAAATGGATAACAGACCTATAGGTTTTTTTGACAGCGGACTCGGAGGACTTACCTGCATACCGCATTTGGCAAAAGAATTACCTGAGGAAAAGATAATATATTTCGGAGATACGGCTCGTACTCCGTATGGCTCAAAGGCAGCTTCGACAATCAAGAGTTTTTCAAGGCAGATTGCAGATTTTCTTGTGCAGAACAATGTAAAGATGATAGTTATTGCATGTAATACTGTAAGCTCGATATGCCTTGAAGATCTTCAAGCGAGGTTTCCGGAAATCCCTATTGTGGGGATCATCAGACCTGCGGCGGACAAAATAGCGGAGAGCTGTCCACCCGGCGGAAGAGTGGGAATCATAGGCACAAAGGTTACGATACGGTCGGAGCAGTACAATTCACTGATTTTGAGTTTGAGAAATGACCTTAATATTTATTCGACGCCTTGTCCGGCATTCGTTCCGTTGATTGAAGAGGGCATAATAAAAAATGATATTATGGACATGTGCATTAAGTATTATTTGGACGACTTTATTCTTGAAAACAGGATTGATACGCTTGTGCTCGGATGCACGCACTATCCTTTGATAAGAGATAATATTGAAAGACTTTATCCGGATCTGCGCATAATAAATCCATCTGAAGAAATAATCAAGAGTATAAAAGAAATACTCGAAGAACGAGATATGTTTGCGCAGGGCTCGAAGGAGGAAAATGTTTTTTATGCAAGTGACCTGTCGGAAAATTTTACGAATATGATTGATACTATATTTGATTCACCGCATGCCAAGGTAATGTTTAAAAATCTTGATATCGACAGTACAAAAACAACGGTGGATGAAGAGTAAAGACAGATAAGACTGATGTAAGGAGAGGATGTTTTATGGGATATGAAGAGCTGCTGGACTATTTGGAAATTATGGGGCCTGAGGAATTTCAGTATTTTGAAAACATTGCCGATATTATCGAGTGCGAGGATGAAATAAATGAGGAGGCTCTCGAAAAGTTACTTGCAGGTGTGAATTACGGAGAGCTTGCAGAGCTTATAAACAGTTATTTTTCGGAGCTTACGGATAAAGTGCCGCAGAAATCGGTAGATATTTATACGCTTATTGATACGATAGGGCGTACCTTGTCGGGGCTTGCAGGAAGTATTGCAAACGAAGACGGGGACAGTGCAAATGTTTCGCTTTTGGCAGAAGAAATAAACAGATTCAGAAAATGGTATATGCTCGAAACGAAGGTGATATGCAGGAATATCGTGACGGGAGAGACGGCAGAGGTGCCTGTTTCCGAAGCAATTTCATTATATCGTCTTGAAGCACTCGATGGTGAAGAATACGATTATGACTTTGAGAGCTGTCTCGAATATCCGATCGAGGAATATGTAATGTCATTCGCAAGCCTTGTTTCGGCAGCTTATAATGATGATGCAGAGGAAGCTGGCAGCACTCACGAGCATCATGAGCATTATCATGAACATAAAATTTATGATGAGAGCATACTTGACGAAGGCTATGTATATGATGACGAGTTTAGTGAGGATTATTAAAAATAAGATGGTTTCTTGTCGTTAACAGTATCGGACTTGCACATAAAAAATCAGCTTTCATATTATGAATTATATATTCGTGTGTGGAGGTTTTACAATGGGTGACGACAGGCATAATAAATGTGACGGCAGAGATGAATGCTTTGATTGCTGTGAGAGGGAATGTATCAGAGAATGTAGGGACAGATGCTGTAACGAGTGCTGTTGTGATAACGGAAACGGCGGAGGGCTTTCGATAATTTGGATACTTATAATACTTTATCTGCTTTTTTGCTGTGGTGATAACAATGGAAGAGGCGGACTTTTCGGAGGACTGTTTTAAGCGACACATTCGGAAATCAAGGTGAAAAGATGTTTAGGGATATGTCAGGTGAATTTGAGTTTACTTGGCATATTTTTTTGTTATATAATATCTATATGAACGCTGGAGCATCGGTGGATGGATAACACAGTATGAGGATGCTTTTGTGATATAAGTGATATAAGAATCAAGTGCTTTTCGGACAAATTGAATTCTCGTAGGAAAAGTATATATATTAATGCAATCAATAGCAGAGCAGAAAGCTGATGGAAAGGAAAAGATATATAGGTAAGTAACCTTATATGAGTTAGTTATAATATATCAGGATGAAAAAATGGATTATACGGTAGCAGGCATGGGAGCTGTGGCGACAACATTTGCGGATATAGGTGTGCTGATGACACCTATTTTAAAGGTGCTTTTTATATTGCTCGTAGGGTGTATAGCGATAAAGCTTGTGATTAAAATCGTGGACAAGGCTTTTATGAAAACAAGCCTTGATCCTTCTCTTATAAAATTTGTGATTAAAGCGGCAAAAATTTTGATGTGGATTTTTGTTGCGCTTGCTGCGCTCGATGCTGTCGGAATTACGACGACAGGTATTGTTGCGGCTATGTCGGCTGCGGCTGTAGGTGTTGCTGTAGCTCTTAAGGATTCGCTTAATAATGTTGCTGGCGGTATTATTCTGCTTTTTGCTCCGAGATTTGCGACAGGCGACTATATTGAAGCAGGAGGAAATGAGGGAACGGTGCTCAGCGTTGATCTGCTTCATACAACAGTAAGGACAGCTGACAATAAGCAGATAAGCATACCGAACGGCGTGCTGATAAACAGTCATATCATCAATTATTCGCATGAGCAGAGCAGGAGAGTGGATATCACCTTTACGATTTCATATGATGCCGATGTTGAAGCAGCCAAGAAAGCAGCGCTTGATGTTATAAATGCTCATCCGCTTGTGATAAACGAGCCGAGCGAGCCTTTCGTAAGAATAGGTGGGTATAGTGACAGTGCCGTTGAGCTTGTAACAAAAAGCTGGACGAAAAACGAAGATTATTGGACTGTTTACTATGACTTGATGGAGCAAATAAGAGAAGCGTTTGATGCACATGGTGTGGAAATGCCGTTTAATCAGCTTGATGTGCATATTAAGAGCGATGATTAGTGTAGCATTTTCGGTTCCGCTTGTATAAACAGTCACATATTCATTTTGGAGGAGTTATAAAGCATATTAAAAAAAACATTGACCTTCGATGAGCAGTTGAGTAAGTCGATTACACACGGATGGCTATTTTTGATATAGAAAAAGCTAAAGAAATTTTGAAGAAAGTAAAGCATTTTGAAATGCCAGATAAGGATGTGCGAGACTGTGAAATAAAGTCTGTAAATTAACCTTCTATGGCAATTTGAGATGTGGAACAGCCATAATCGGCAGTTCCTCAACTGATAACTACAATGTAAATTATGCTTTTAAGCATGTCAAGGACTACCTCGATTTGAAAATATGCAAAAATACGCCAAATTTTGCCAAAGTGACGATTCTTTCTATGTTAAGAAAAATCTTAAAAAAATAGCAAAAAACTTTGCAAACATAGCCAAAAGTTGGCATAGAAAGGTACGAAAAAATTATGACAAAGGCATTATTCATCTGCCACGGC
>CAYRZK010000026.1:0-8475 GCA_964428785.1 uncultured Oscillospiraceae bacterium
GATTGACGAAAAATATTTCAATACAATCGTTTTTTTGAAAAAAAATCCATACCCATGCACCATTCAAGGCATTTTAAATTCAAGACAGCGGAGGTGTGTTACTTGAAAATTATTCTTTATGTCATAATTATAATCGGCTCAAGCCTTTATGGCATCTTAAAAGCGACGGCGTATTCGGAACGCAATGCGGAGCTTAGGCGTTTTATAAAGTCATTTGAAAAATTCAAGATCGAAATCGAATACAGACAAAGTACACTTCCGGAAATATGTGCAAGGATTGATTATCATTTTTTCATGAATATCTGCCAAGTTTATCAAAATAATGAAGAAATATCGTTCGGCGATGCGTGGTCAAAATCTGCAAGAGCATCATATAACAATGCTATGCTGGCAGAAGAAGCCTTGAATGTAATAGAGGGCATCGGATACGAGCTTGGAGGCTCCGGTATATCAGGTCAATCACGGCTTATCGAGCTTTATATTACAGCTCTTAATCAAATATATGATGCTACCGAGTATGAGCGTCCGGCAAAGTGCCGACTGTATACAAACATGGGAATGGCAGCAGGGATTACAATTGTAATATTAATGATATGATAAGATTACCGTTAGGAGGAGTTTTATGTTTGATGTTGATATTATCTTTAAGATTGCGGCAATAGGCATCTCTGTTGCTGTGCTGTCTCAGATATTAAATAAAGCCGGGAGAGAGGAGCAGGCTATGATGACCTCCCTTGCCGGGATTATCGTTGTTATAGCTCTTGTTGTCCAAATGATTGCGGGACTTTTCGATACTCTTCAAACATTGTTTTTACTTTAAGGTGAAAAAGTATGGATTTTGACATCATCAAGATAATTACAGCAGCGATGGTCGGTATTGCAGTTATAAATATCGTACGCAGCATGAAGCCCGAATTTACTGTTTATATTGTTATAGCAACATCAATAGTTATTTTCGTTATAGTTGTGGATAAGCTTGCCGTCATATTTAAATTTTTGAACAGCATTTATTCGGAAATCACATACGGAAAAATATTCTTTCCGATTTTGTTTAAAGTGCTTGCGATAGCATATATTACGGATTTTACGGCACAGCTGTGCAGAGATACCGGAGAAGGTGCAATAGCTGCCAAGACAGAGCTGGCAGGTAAAATCATTATATTTTATATATCGGTGCCGGTTCTTGTTGCAATACTGGAGCTTATAAATACTGCATTATAAGGAGCTTATATGGATTATAACGAGATAATAAGAAAGCAATTGAGCGAGCTTAATCTTTCGGAGCTTGAAGGTGTGCTGGATGAGAGCAATTATCAGGCACAAGAAATATTTGGGAGTTATAATGCCGAAAACATAATCAGCAGCCTGATTTCAGGCGAACCTATTTTTGATACTGAACAAATAATAAGAGGAGTCTCAGATATTTTTATGTATGAGATACATAGCTGCATTATTCTAGGCGCTGAAATAGTCACGGCAGCAATACTAATAGGTTTATTGAAAAGTCTTGCCAATTCATTTGGAGAAAAAGCAGTATCAAATCTCGGAATGATAATTTCAACATGCTTTATAATAGGACTTTGTCTGAATAATTTTATACTGACATTTGAGCTTTGCGGCAATACGGTCGATACGATGACCAAAACAATGCAGCTGCTTCTTCCGATACTAATACCGCTGCTTGCAGCATCGGGCAGTATCACCTCCGGAGGTATGCTCAGTCCTGTATTTGCCGGTATTATTACTGCATTTACAACATTGATGGCTTCCGTAGTACTGCCGGCTATTTATGCTTCAACGGTTTTTTATATGATAAACAGCATTACCGATAAAGACTATGTAAGCAGGCTTGCAGGGTTTATACGGAATGTAGCGGTATTTTTATGCGGTATATGTGCAACAATATTCAGCGGACTTACTGCAATACAGGGATTTGTTTCAGAAACAGCGGATGGGCTGCTTGCCGAAACAACAAAATATTCGGCAAGCAATTTTATACCTATCGTCGGAGGCTTTGCTGCCGATTCGCTTGATCTTATACTGCACTGCATAAAAATCATCAAAAACGGTATTGGTCTTTTGGGGATACTTATACTTGTAGCGGTTTTGCTCGTTCCGATGATAAAGCTGCTTGCCATAAGCGTAATGTACAAGATAACAGCTATAATTACTGAACCTCTCGGAAACAAACAGGTGAGTGAATGTCTTAATCAAATGGGAAATTCCGTGATTACCATGACAGTTGTTTTGTTTATGACATCATTTATGTTTTTTATGTTTATCACAGTTATTATCGGTATCGGAGGTTAGTACATGAGCATAATTACTGAATGGATACACAATATTTTTTTGATGATTGTTTCTGTATCATTTATTGAGATATTGATACCGCTCGGTAACATGGAGAAATATGTTAAGTTTGTTTTTTCGCTTATAATTTTGGCAACGATACTTATGCCGGCGGCAAAATTACTGTCATAAGTGACAAACCGAAAAATATATATTAGGAGGAAACTGTAATGTGGATGAACAAATTTGAGCTTACAGCAGAAAAGCGAGAGCTTTGTACAAGAATTGCAATTATTGTTCTTGTAGTCGCTATAGGGATTTTGACGGTAGATGTGTTTACGAGAAACAGTGACGGGCGCAGGCAAATAATTGATGAAGATGGTGCTGAGGAAACAGCGCTTGAAGCCATACTTTCGGATATAAAAGGTGCAGGAGATGTTGATATTATGATACAGTATGGAGATAAGAGCAGTGTCACGGGAGCTATCGTTACGGCTAGCGGAGCAGGAAATGTTGTTGTAAAAAACAATCTTACTCAGGCAGTGGCTGCACTATTTGACATTCCGACATCCAATGTTATGGTTTTTGAAAAAGAAAACGGGGGATTGACAGATGAAAAAGAATAGAAATTTTATCATATGTGCATTATGTGTATGTATGATTTGCGGCATGGCTGCAACAGTCGGTGTTATGAAAAAAGCTGCGGCAAATGCATCTGCTGATATCGAATATGTGAATGATGATACTTCTGAAATATTGGAGCATGATGGAGAAATACTTGTTGACAGCCTCAAGCTTAAAAAGCTCGACGGTAATTCGGAGCAGGACATTGTTTCAAGTGAAAGTGCAGTACTTGGAAGTACCGTAACATCGGATGACTTATCATCTGTTGAAAATATTGATGAATATTTTGCAGAGGTCAGAGCTACCGTAGATATTGACAGAAATCAGATAATTTCAATGCTGTCTGATGTGATTGAAGAAACAGAAGCACAGCAGGAAAAAGAAAATGCAACCAGTCAAAAGCTGCAAATAATCGATTATATGAATAAAGAAAAGCTCATAGAAAATATTATTTCTACCAAGGGACTTCCCGAATGTTTTGTATTAATGAGTGATAATGCTGTAAATGTCACGGTCAACAAGCAGGAACTGACACAATCCGATGTAGCTAAAATATGTGATATTGTAATGCGTGAGACAGGCAGAGATGTAGGGCAGATTGTCATCCAAAGTAAGTACTAGGTGGTTGTTTTTTAGGAAGAGTTGTGGTAAAATAATTTAATATGTAAAAGCACTTTATGGTGAGGATTACGGATGAACAACAATTTGACCGAAAATAAACAAAATCCCAAAGCTTCAGATGATGCAGTAGCCGCATTAATAAAAGCAACAGCTTTTGCTACATATGGTTTTGCCGGCTTTGCAGGCTCTGCCGCAACCGATGTACTTAGAAAAAATCTGGCAATCAAGGACTCACCATATAAGGGCATTCGGATTTCAAAAAATGAAAATGGATATGCAATAGACCTTTACATTCTTGTTTCTTATGATGTGAATATCCCATCAGTAGCATGGGAGCTTCAAAAAAGCATCAAGCAAGAGTTAAAAAAACAGTGTGCAATAACCGCATCTGCAATAAACATTCATGTACAGGGAATTAAATTCCCGTCGGATATCAGGAGGAATTAAATGAACAGAGGAGAAGCACGAGAGGTCGTGATGCAGCTTTTATTTCAAATGGAAATACAGCACGATTATTCAAATGAATTAAAAGAAAAGTATCTCGAAAACATTCCTAAAATCAAAAATCAGCGTGAATATATAGACGGTATATTTACAAAAACAATCGAAAATATCGACACAATAGATACTGCAATAAATGAACATAGTAACAAATGGGATATTTCCAGAATGCCAAAGGTCGATCTTTCAATATTAAGACTTGCCGTATGTGAAATAATGTATGATGAAGCTATACCCAAAGAGGTCTCTATAAACGAAGCCGTAAATCTCGCCAAGAAATTCAGTAGTGAAGACGGCGGAAGATTTATAAACGGTGTTTTAAGCAAAATGTAATATATACGGGCATATATAGCAATGAACAAGATAATCGGCATAGATACAAGCAATTATAAGACATCCGTAGCTGTTGTCGACACAGACGGCAATATCGTTTCGGATGCACGAAAACTATTGAGTGTGGAGCAGGGCGAAAGAGGGCTTAGGCAATCTAACGCCCTTTTTCAGCATGTAAAAAATTTGCCGTCGCTGATAATGCAGGCAGCAGAGGGCATTGATAAGAATGAAATATGTGCTGTTTCGGTATCCTCAAGACCACGCCCGGCAGAAGGCTCATACATGCCATGCTTTAATGCAGGTCTGAGCCTTGCAAAAAGCATAGCCGGCATACTCGATGTACCTGTATATGAATTCTCGCATCAAGAGGGTCACATTGAAGCTGTTGTATCCAAAAGCAAGTTTGAAGCTAATAAAGAATTCATCGCATATCACCTTTCCGGCGGCACATGTGAAATGCTTCATATCTTGAACAAAAAAAAAGACGGTTATTCAATCGAGATAATAGGCGGTTCCAAGGACATTTCATACGGTCAGGTGCTCGACCGTGCAGGAGTGGCAATGGGCATGAGGTTTCCGGCAGGCGCAGCGCTTGATAAAATTGCGGCATATACTGATGAGAAAACAAATCTTCTTAAAGGTATTCCGGTTGACGGACTTTATATAAACCTTTCTGGAATAGATTCGCAGTTCAGGCATACTCTCGAAACGAATGCCTCGGATATTGTAAGTAATCAGCTTGTTAAAGAACTTTTTTACAGGATAGCATCATCTTTGGTCAAAATGACCGAAAATGCATATCATATGACAGGAATAAAGGATTTTGTATTTGTCGGCGGCGTTGCGGGCAGCGAATTTATAAAGGCTTTTGTGCTGAACAAATTTACAAAAAGCAACATGAACCTGCTTTTCGGCGATCCGATATTATCGCAAGACAATGCTGTCGGCACAGCGCTTCTCGGAGTAAAGAAATATGGCACTAAAACCGGTTAGAGTATCACAACTTAATAGATATATTAAACAGCTCCTGACATCAGATCCTATATTATCAAATATTTCGGTAATAGGTGAGATATCAAACATCAAATATCATTATACGGGACATGTTTATTTTACGCTTAAAGATGAAAATTCCAAGATAAATTGCTTTTTAAGCAGCGATGTTTTGCCTAGGATAAAGCATGAGCTTACTGATGGTATGGAGATTACGGCTATTGGAAGCATAACCCTTTATGAGCGAGGCGGTAGTTACTCTTTAAATATAAAGGATATTGAATTTTCCGGTATCGGAAATCTTGCGGCTGAGTTTGAGAAGCTAAAGTCCAAGCTCAAATCAGAAGGACTTTTTGACGAGGCACATAAGAAACAGCTTCCGACTTTTCCAAAAAAAGTTGCCGTGGTCACTTCTCCTACAGGCGCAGCTGTGCAGGATATTATCAAGATAATAAAGGCAAGAAACAGATATGTCGATATTCTCGTCTATCCGGTACAGGTACAGGGACTCGGAGCCGCACCGGATATATCTCATGCCATCGTGGAAATAAACAGACGGTTTCCTGATACGGATGTAATGATAGTGGGACGAGGCGGCGGCTCAATGGAAGAGATTTGGGCATTTAATGAAGAAGCCGTAGCACGAGCAATATATGAATCAAAAATCCCGGTTATTTCGGCTGTAGGACATGAAACTGACTTTACAATAGCTGATTTTACAGCTGACAGAAGAGCCGAAACACCGACAGCTGCCGCCGTTATGGCTGTGCCGGATATTGAAGAATTAAAAAAGTACACCAAGTCGCTTAAAAGCGAGCTTGTGCGCAGCCTAAAGCATAGCATCGAATATAAAAGCAAGCTTCTTGAGTCTAATTCTCCGGAAGCGATGCTGTTATATATAAAAAATAAAATTGCAGCCTATGAAATGAGAATGAAATTTTCACTCAATCAATTGCATGACCTCAATCCTGCAAACATCATCGAACGAGGATATGCCGCAATCATTGACGAAAAGGGCAAGCTCATAAACGGCGCAGCCACTCTTGAGAGCGGAGATACTTTTACGGCAATCTTCCGTGACGGTAAAGTAAAAGCCACAGTAATTGAAAAGGATATACATTAAATGAACAGTAATGAACTAAAATTTGAAGATGCCCTTGCAGCGCTTGAGCATTCCGTTGCGGAGCTTAGAAAAGACAATGTTTCCCTTGAAGATTCGATAAGAATCTTTGAAGAAGGAACTAAATTATATGAAAAATGTGAAGCCATTTTAAATGATGTGAAGCAAAAAATTGAAGTATTTGATAAGGAGTAAGTATTATGAATTCAGAATTTAACAGGTACAGAGAAATAGTTGAAAAGCATCTTTTGGATTTTCTTCCGGAAATCGACCATAAAAGTATCACTGTATATGAAGCGATGAAATACAGCCTTACTGCCGGTGGAAAACGTTTAAGACCGGTACTGCTGCTTGCTTCATGTGAATTTGCGGGAGGAGATATAAAAAACGCCATTCCTTATGCATGTGCCATCGAGTATATTCACACATATTCACTTATTCATGACGATATGCCTGAAATGGATAACGATGACCTTAGAAGAGGTATGCCTACAAATCATAAGATGTTTGGAAATGCAATGGCACTTCTTGCCGGAGACGGTCTTCTTTCGAGCGCTTTTGAAGCTATGGCAAAGGATGAGCTGCTTTACTTTGACGATTCGGAAAACCTCAAGAGGAGAGTAAGGGCTACTTATGAAATCGCCAAAAACGCAGGATGCAGAGGCATGGTAGCCGGACAGGTAGCGGACATCGAGGCTGAGGGCAAGCAATGCTCAAAGGAAATGCTCGACTATATCCATATCAACAAAACAGCAGCGCTTATCATGGGTGCCGTAAGAGCCGGAGCACAGCTTGGCGGAGCTGATACCGATATGCTCAATGATCTTACAAATTATGCGGAAAATCTTGGTCTCGCATTTCAGATTGCAGATGATATCCTTGATATAATAGGCGATGAAAAAGAGCTTGGAAAGAAAACGGGAGTCGATTCGGAAAATAACAAATCCACATATCCTGCACTTTATGGGCTTGAAGCTTCACAGCAGAGATTGCATGAATTAACGGAAAATGCAGTCAATGCACTCGCTGATTATTATGACAATGCAGAATTCTTTGTTGATCTCGTTAAGGATCTCGAAGTAAGGGTAAAATAAATTCAAAAGGACAACAGGCTGATTAATGGGAAAGATGATTGATAAAAACCTAACAAGCGAAAAAGTACGAAATATGCAGCTTCATGATTTGGAACTGCTTTCATATGAAATAAGGGATTTTCTTATAGAAAATGTTTCCAAAACCGGCGGACATCTTGCTTCAAATCTTGGAGCTGTAGAGCTGACATTGGCGCTTCACCATGTGTTTAATTTTCCGACGGACAAGCTCATATGGGATGTTGGACATCAGGCATATGTTCATAAAATTCTTACCGGACGAGCTGAGGAATTTGCCACATTAAGGCAAACAAACGGGCTCTCCGGTTTTCCAAAGCGCAGTGAAAGTGAATATGATGTTTATGACAGCGGACACAGCAGCACATCTATATCCGCAGCATTCGGTATGGCTATCGCAAGAGATCTTACGGGCAGCGACTATGATGTAATTGCCGTTATCGGTGACGGTGCACTTACCGGCGGAACATCGTTTGAGGGACTGAATAATGCCGGAGCTGCCGAAAAAACAAAGACTATCGTTATACTTAATGATAACGGAATGTCGATTTCTCCGGCGACAGGAAGCCTTACAAAGCACCTTGCAGCCCTCCGTACATCAAACGGATATCTTAAATTCAAGAAAAAACTAAAAAAACGCCTCAATAACAAGCCTACATTATATAAATATGTTGAAAATATGCGAGATTCGCTTAAATATGCCATTGTAGACGGAGGCGCAATATTTGAAGAGCTTGGGTTTACATATCTTGGCCCGATTGACGGTCATGATCTGGAGAGCTGCATAAATACATTGAAGCTTGCAAAGCGTACAGAAGGGCCTGTCTTTGTACATGTTATAACAAAAAAAGGCAAAGGATACAGAAATGCCGAACAAGCTCCGAA
>CAYRZK010000027.1:0-8439 GCA_964428785.1 uncultured Oscillospiraceae bacterium
ACGAAAAAGGTTATCTGACAGATACCTGTCTGACAGCACAGGATAAATATAAAGCGTATTTGGATTACTTTAGGATTGCGTATTAAGAAAAACATTTCAAAATATTAAAAGTTGCATTTAGGTAATCTATAGTTTGGGATAAGAGATATTAGAAGAAAGGAAAAACAATACTAAAAAATAAGATACAATTTTCTCAAAAGCTGAAACAAGCTAAATTCCCTTAGGAACTAAGGGCGCACTTCTATACCGGTTATTTCATGACGGTATGTGCGTTCTCCGAAGGTGCTTGTTCCTGTGTTTGAACATATCACATAATGCGGAATTACATTCAGCTCAAGAGCGCTCTCTTGCGGCGTAACATCTCTCTTTACAATACCTTGCTTCCGGCAAGGATGAATCATTTAAGGAGGACACTAAAATGGAAAGCAAAAGAGAATCCATTTTAAAGCAAAAGGAAGCTGCTGAATTAAAGGTACAGCAGTATGAAAACAAGATTAGACTTTTGGAGAATTGCAAGAAGTATTTGGAGAAGAAAGCGGACAAACAACGCACTCACCATCTCTGCAATATTGGCGGTGCGATCCAAAGCATTTCCAAAGAAGCAGATTCCCTGACGAGGACAGAATTCTTCTCTCTGATGGAACAGGTCTTTGCTCTGCCGATGGTGCAGGGGCTGTTGGCAGAAGCTATGCAGAAACACGAATCGGGAGGTGACTGCTGATGGCTTTATATCATTTTGATATCTCTTTTGCTTGTGTATCGAAAAATATGTGCTCTATTTCAACAAAGCCTTACTGTTATCATTGCGGTTTAATTGCTTATATGTCCTGCAAATAAGGAAAACAGCTATAACAAATGTTAAAAGGTCGGAAATCGGCATTGAAAAAAGAACACCGTCAAGACCGAAGAAAAGAGGCAGGAGCAATGCAAAACCGACGCCGAAAACGACTTCACGCAGCATGGAAAGCATAGTCGATGTAGCGGCTTTTCCCATTGCCTGCATAAAAATGAAGCAAGCTTTGTTGACACAAGCAAGCACTACCATACAAAGGTAGGTGCGGAATGCTTTTACAGCAAATTCGGTATAGTAAGCGCTTTCGTTTGCTGCGCCGAAGATACCAATAAGCTGATGTGGGAATATTTCAACCAGGATTAGAGCGACAGCGCCGACAGTAGCTTCGGTAATCAGAAGTCTGGTGAAAAGTGATTTGACACGAGCGTTGTAGCCGGCACCCATGTTAAATCCGACGATAGGAATACAGCCGGCAGCCATACCGACAACGATCGAAATGACTATTTGGAAAAATTTCATTACTATACCCACTACAGCCATTGGGATTTGTGCATATTGAGCCTGCCCGAAGATCAAATCGAGAGCACCGTATTTGCGCAGCATATTGTTAATGGCTGCCATAGAGGCTACGAGACTGATCTGCGATAAGAAGCTTGTCATTCCAAGAATAAGTGTTTTGCGGCAGATATGAGTGTTTAGGATATAATCATTTTTGGACGGCTTGATTATTTTCATATTGAACAGATACCAAAACGACATTGCGGCAGTGGCGAATTGTCCTATAACTGTTGCTACCGCAGCGCCCATCATACCATAGCCGAATATAAAAATGAATATAGGATCAAGAATAATATTTATCACAGCGCCGGCGAGAGTAGAAAACATAGCAAATTTAGGATTGCCATCGGCACGGATAACCGGATTCATTGCCTGTCCGAACATATAAAACGGGATGCCGAGAGAAATATAGAAGAAATATTCTTTTGAATAACGAAAAGTCTCTTCATTAACAGTGCCGCCGAACATTGATATTATAACATCCGAAAATGTAAGGTATATTACTGTTAAAACGATGCTGATAATGATAACCATAATTACGGAATTGCCGACACTTTTTTTGGCAGTGCCTGTTTCATTTCGCCCCAGACTGATACTGACAAAGGCACAGCAGCCATCGCCTATCATTACGGCGAGAGCTAATGCGACCACCGTAAGAGGAAATACAACGGTATTGGCGGCATTGCCGTAAGAACCGAGATATTCCGCATTTGCGATAAATATCTGGTCTACAATATTGTAAAGTGCGCCTACAAGAAGCGAGATGATGCAGGGAACGGCATATTGCCTCATAAGCTTGCCTATATGCTCGTTTCCCAAAAACTGATTTGAATTTTCCATTTTTAGCTCCTTTCCTTACAAAAAAGCGTGTGCCTTTTGACGCCGGAATTACGCCGAAGGCTACACGCATTTTTAATTGATATTAAATTAGATTGATGAAATGCCGCATTGCCGATTTCGGCATACAGCAGATATGTATCGGTGCAGATTGTATAATTATACAGCATATAGTTATGCACAGCCGATTACAAAAAAATAAATGTGCTGCACACCAACCGGAATTACGCTTTTGGAGCAACACATTGTTAAATAATTATAGCTCATTTTAAATTGGAATTTCAAATGGATTTTTAATTTTTTTGAAATTTTCAGCAGCTGAAACTACGATAGAGGAAATATTGTGTTGAAACTGATTTGAAGCAGCTGCTTGAGCTTGCAGGCTCCGAACATGGCGGAAAGATTGAATGGTCGGCGGACACTTACAGGCACACAGGCGGTGTAAAAGGGCAAACAGAACGGATTTTGCTCTTATTGACTAATAATATTGCAACTGTGTGTATTCCAATTGCGGCGGTTTTATGCTACAATAAAAGCATTGCTATGAGTAACGGAGGTTTTATTTTTAATGGAAATGAAGAATGTTAAGCCGGAATATATCGTTTATTGTTCGCATGCGGGACACACACAGAGATATGCACAAATGTTTGCCGAAGCGACGGGACTCCCGATCATGACAAGTAAGGAAGCGATGAAGAAGCTCAAGGCCGGCAGCAAGATTATCTATTTCGGATGGATTCAGACAAATATTATACAAGGCTACAAAGAAGCAAAGGCGAAGTTTGATATATGTGCGGTAGTGAGCGTGGGAATGTTCGGAAGAGGCACAGGTGTTAAGGCGCTCAGACATGTTTCGGGGATTAAGGAAGACATTCCGCTGTTTCCTCTCAAGGGCGGCATAGAAATGAACAAGCTCGGCCCTGTGTACAGAATAATGATGATGGCTATGCGTCCGGGAGTAATTAGAGACCTTAAGCTAAGAAAAAATCCGTCACCTCTTGAAAGAGACATGCTTCGTACCATCACAAAGGGCGGAGATTATGTTAAGCCGGAATATCTTGAAATGGTAATACGCTGGTATGAGCTTGACGAATATGAAGAACAGGATTTCTATGATGACTTTTCGGGAGAATATGTTGATACGCTTATCGACAAATTCGATGAAAAGGTTCAGGAAAAGCAAAAATCAAGCGAGCTCAAGAAAAAGCGCAGGGAAAATATGCATAGACATGAGGATGTGCTTGATGATGCGGAAACAGACGATATTGCTGAAGGCGACGAAGAAGCTGTAATAATAGAAAATGACAGCGATGACGAGGAAGAGTAAAGGCGAAGCATTTGCGGCAGCAATTCACAGCTTGTGAGTGATGCCGATCAAAACACATATAGAAATAAAGAGGAGGAAATCATGAAGCTTGGAGTAATAAGATGTCAGCAGACAGAAGCATATTGTCCCGGTTCTATGGACTTTAAAGTAATAAGCAAGAGACTCGGAGCATTTGAGGGCATCGAAGAAGATATTATTATAAACGGATTTGTGAGCTGCGGCGGCTGTCCGGGGAAACAGATAAATTTAAGAATCAGGGAATATATTAAGCGTGGCACGGACACGATTGCGTTTGCATCATGTATGAGTAAGGGAACGCCGATCGGCTTTAAGTGCCCGCATTTCGAGCAGATTAAGGCGGCTGTCGAAAAAGAATTCGGAGATCAGATTAAAATCCTTGATTATACTCACTAATGCGAATACATAGCAGAATATAAAAATGACAGGCAGGGCATTTTATCCTGCCAAAAGTCAAGAAAGTTTAGTGTAAGTGACCGAGAGGTACGGATATGAAGATTAAACCAAGAAATATTATATTAGCGTCGATAGGCGGCATGGCACTTGCGACAACGGCGATTTATGCGACGGCGGATTATTTTTTTAAGCTGGCGATTGCAAAGCCTGACAAGGCAAAAAACAAAAAAAATCCACATAGTATAGTGCCGGCGCAGAGCGAGGCACGGGGACAGTACAATATTTACAGCGATGAAATTGCAGCAGGAAAAGAATGGCTCAGCGTTCAGGAGCTTGAAACTGTATATACAAAGAGCTTTGACGGACTTACACTCGCTGCTGAGCTGTTTGATGTTGACAATGCTAAGGGCACGATTATTGCGGTTCACAGCTTCGGCAGCTTACCTACTAAGGATTTCGGAAATGTTGTGCGTTATTATCACGAGCAAGGATACAGAGTGCTTTTGCCGTATCAGAGAGCGCATGGAAAGAGCGAGGGCGAATATATTTCCTACGGTATCAATGAATGTCGTGATGTTGTGGAATGGGCAGGTCTTGTGGCAAGAAGATGCGGTGCGGAGGAGAATATTTTCCTGCATGGTCTTTCGATGGGTGCAACGAGCGTTTTGATGGCGACCGGCTACAGTGATTTGCCGGCAAATGTCAGAGGTGTTATAGCGGACAGTGCATTTGTTTCGCCGTACAGCCTGTTCAGACATATTGTGAAGAGAGATATGAAGCTTCCGGTCTTTCCGTTCCTGCAAGCTATGGAAGCGGTATGCAAGGAAAAGGCAGGCTTCGGGTTCAGCGATTACAGTACGCTCGAAGCGCTTGACGACTGCACTCGTCCGGTACTTTTCATACACGGTGACGAGGATGCGCTTGTTCCTGTGGATATGGCTGAAGCCAATTACGATGTATGTCATACTGAAAAAGAAATCGTTATTATAAGCGGGGCACAGCATGCTTTCGGCTATTATGTAGATAGAGAAAAATGGGAGACGGCTGTGAAGAATTTCCTTGACAGGTATACGGTAAATGCTTAAAATTAAAGAGTTGCCGCACCATGAAGGTGCATATGCTGTGTGAACGCAGTATGCTTCGGACAAGGGACTTTGACGATATATTTTGACGATATAGCTGTCTGTCGGGAGCGATATGCTTATGAAGATACATATATTGCTATTTCGTCTTGATGGACAGTCAAATTATTTGATATTGTTATAAATTGCAGAAGGCTTTGAGCGGCGGAGGATTTGCGGTTTAAAGTCAGAGAACATTTTAATATGGCTGTAGGATTGCCAAGAAGGTGAAGAGTACCATGCAGGTACTGCCTTTTTGGCAATTTTTGTTTGCGTGATATCGGCGGAGATGATTGCAATGACTGCATTGTGAGCCGAAAAGTATGCATAATATTAAATTAAAAGGAGAAGAAGATATGGTGAAATGGAAAAAGGCAGCAGCGGCGATGCTTGCGGTATGTGTTTTTTGGACATTGGCGGCTTGCGGTAATAAAACAGTGACTGCGCACAGTGATGACGAGGTGGTTGTTGTTATGGGTACAAGCTCCGAGCCGGAGACGGGCTTTGATCCGGCATATGGCTGGGGTGCCGGCGAACATGTACATGAGCCGCTTATCCAGAGCACTCTGACGGTGACAACAAAGGAGCTTGGGATAGATTACGACCTTGCGACTGATGTTAAGGTGAGCGACGATGGGCTTCTATGGACTGTGACTGTTCGTGATGATGTATATTTTACGGACGGAGAAAGGCTTATGGCAGGCGATGTGGCTTTTACATACAATCAAGTCCGTGACAAGAGTACGGTAAATGATTTTACAATGCTTGATGAGGCGGTAGCCGTAAGCGATACGACGGTGGAGTTTCGCATGAACAGACCGTATTCGATATGGCCTTACAGCATGGCGATAGTGGGAATAGTGCCGGAGCACGCCTATGATGAGAATTACGGGCAAAATCCGATAGGCTCCGGAAGATATATCATGAGGCAATGGGATAAAGGACAGCAGGTAATTCTCGAAGCAAATCCTGATTATTACGGAGAACAGCCCAAGATAAAAAAGGTTACAATCGTATTTATGGAAGAGGATGCTGCCTTTGCTGCCGTAAAAGCGGGAAAGGCGGATATCGCATATACATCAGCAACATATTCCGAAAAATCAGTAGCCGGATATTCGATAGCTGCGATTCGGAGTGCCGATAACAGAGGGCTGAGTCTGCCGACGATACCGCAAAACGGCGAAAAGGGCAATGATCTGACTTCGGATATTGCGATAAGAAAGGCGATAAATATAGGAATAGACAGAGAACTTCTTATCGGCAACATTTTGAACGGTTACGGCACGGCGGCATACAGCGTCTGCGACGGTATGCCTTGGTGTTATGAGGGAAGCGTTGTAGCGTGTGATACGGACGAAGCACGCAGGATACTTGATGAAGCAGGCTGGAATATCGGCGATGATGGTGTGCGTGTTAAGAACGGTGTGCGTGCTGAGATGAATATAATGTACACGGCGGGAGATTCAGTACGGCAGGCTGCGGCAGCAGAGCTTTGCAATCAGCTGGCAGGGCTCGGCATAGAGGCAGCCTATGAGGGTGTCGGATGGGATACGGCATATACGAGAGCGCAGAGCGAGCCTATGATATGGGGCTGGGGAGCACATACTCCGATGGAGGTATATAATATGTATCACAGTGCAGGCAGCGACGGTCTTGCGCAGTATTCACCGTATGCAAGCAAAGAAGCGGATGTGCTTATGGAGCAGGCGCTTTCGGAGCCTGAGCTTGAAGCATCGTATGAGCTTTGGAAAAAGGCGCAGGCTGTTATCACGGATGATGTGCCTTGGGTATGGCTTATGAATATAGATCATCTTTATTGGGTGCGTGATGGGCTTAATATAGGTGAGCAAAAAATTCATCCTCACGGACACGGATGGTCTGTTGTAAATAATATAGATGAATGGTATTGGGAAACGGTGAAATAGGGATATTTGAGATGCATCGAATATCGCAAATAGACGATGATGTTGAAATAAAAGGGAAGTAAGAAGATTGAAACATATTTTGGTATTCGGAACAAAACAGCTTGTGCGCATAATATGTCTGCTTGCAGCAGTAAGTATAGTGACATTTATGCTTGTATCGGTATCGCCGATAGATCCTCTTAGAACAAATGTCGGTGAAGCGGCGCTTGCCGGTATGAGTGAAGAACAAATTGCAAAGCTGGAGGAATATTGGGGCGTAAATACGCCGCCGCTTGAGCGATATGCGGCATGGGCACATGATGCGCTGCACGGCGATATGGGTATATCGCTTCTGTACAGACGACCGGTGCTTGAAGTGGTAGGTGAGAAATTCTTAAATTCGGTGACGGTGCTTGCTTTCGCATGGCTGTTTTCGGGAATTATAGGCTTTGCACTCGGTATACTGGCAGGAGCTAATAGGGGAAAAGCGGCAGACAGAGTAATCAACATTGTTTGCCTTGTGCTTGCATCGACTCCGTCGTTCTGGCTGGCGCTTATACTGCTTATGTTTTTTTCGGTTTATTTGGGGATACTGCCTATAGGTCTCTCAGTGCCGATAGGAACGCTTGCGGCGGATGTGAGCTTTGCTGACAGGGTACTGCATGCGGTGCTTCCTGCGCTTACACTTAGTGTGACAGGCATTGCGAATATAACGCTCCATACCCGTGAAAAAATGATAGATGTCATGGAGAGCGATTATGTACTCTTTGCAAAAGCACGAGGAGAGAGCACATGGTCTGTTGTGCTTCATCACGGCATCAGAAATACGGCGCTTCCTGCGCTGACATTGCAATTTGCATCGATCAGCGAAATATTCGGCGGTTCGGTGCTTGCGGAAGAGGTGTTTTCTTATCCGGGGCTCGGACAGGCCGCCGTAAATGCGGGGCTTGGCGCTGATGTGCCGCTTCTTCTCGGTATTACGCTTATAATGGCTGCGATTGTGTTTATAGGCAACATGACTGCGAATATTCTGTACGGAGTATTGGATCCTCGTATTAGGAGAGGAGGGACTGAACGGTGAAGCTGAATTCGAGAAAACAGGCGGCGCTGCTTTTGACGATATCCGTTTTATTTATTGCAGTAGTTACGCTGGCTGGCATGGCATTTAACGAAGCTGCACAGGTGACGGATTTTTCAAGAAGTAATCTTGCGCCATGCGGCAGATATATTTTCGGAACAGATTTTATGGGGCGTGATATGCTTCTCCGCACAGTCTGCGGACTGTCTCTCAGTATCAGGATAGGGCTTTTGACTGCGGTAGTAAGCGCACTCATTGCATTGATATTGGGAACGCTTGCGGCATCTTACGGCAAGTGGTGCGACAGTATTATTACATGGATTATAGACCTTGTGATGGGTGTGCCGCATATATTGCTGCTAATACTTATTTCATATGCATGCGGCAAAGGCTTTAAGGGCGTACTC